>JAFLTK010000054.1 GCA_022511505.1 Muribaculaceae bacterium | reverse complement strand
GTCGTGTCGCGCAACGATGGTGGGCATCGGCTATGATTTCCAGCTCGTGGACCAAATAGACACCGAGCCTCATGACGTTGCCGTCGACATCGTCATCACCGAGAGCGGATATTTCACTCCCGGCAACCGCCCGATTCACCGACGTCGCCGTCGGCCTTGACACAATCAAACCTCACACTTGTAAACCTCTCATTATCAAATGCCCTTTGTAACGTCTACCTCGCGGTTAAGCGAAATTATTATTGCCGACACGTCGCTGATTCCGGTTCTAAACCGATTTGGCATAACCCTCGGTGTCGGCGATGCCACGGTGGCCGATGCGTGCCGCGCCCACGGCGACATCGAGCCCGATTTCCTCGTGTCAATCCTCAACACCTACCTGAGCAACGACTATTTCCCCGAGCAGACCCTCAAAGGCTTTCAGGCGACGACCATCATCAAGTACCTGCGCGAGACCTACGCCTATTACACTCGTTTCACGCTCGCCAACATCGAGCGCCATTTCAACGCGCTTGTCGGTGCCTCGGGAGGCGACAACAACCTCGGGCCGATGCGCAAGTTTTTTGATACCGTCAAGGCGGCTTTCGTTCGGCTCAAGGACGAGGACGAGAAGGTTACGTTTCCCGGCCTGGCGACTCTCGATGCCGAGGCACTCGCCGCTGCCGGCGCCGCCACCGCGCCCGTCGAGGAATATCTGACCGACATGGCCGCGATGCTCATTGTCCACCTGCGCGGCAGCGTCGACAGCAACCTTTGCTATGCCGTCATCGCCGCCACAACGGCCCTGGCCGCCGACTTTAGCAAAAACAGCCGCATCCGCAACCGCATACTTCTCAATGCGTCAAACTAACCCCGTGACGATGACCATCTCCGCGCCAGCCAAGGCCGTCATCTGCCTGACCGACACGCTCCAAGCAACCGGGCTCAAGGAGATACTGCGCCGTTTCCACGACATCAGCGCCGAGGTCGTCACGACCGTTGCCGACATCCCCGCCGAAGCACTCATCTTTGTCGACCCGCTGACCTACGCCGCCGCGACCGACACGCTCGCCGGCCGTCGCCACGCCGTCGTGATGGTGGCGCGCTCGGCCGTCGCTTCGCTGACAACGCTCGACCCGTCGCTCCCCTTTGACCGCCTCGTCGAGACCGTCGGCGCCATTGTCTCCCGACGCGACGACGCCCCGGCATCACGGCAACAGTCGGCCCTGTCGGCTCGCGAAATCGAGGTCCTGCGCCTCGCCGCCCGCGGGTTCATCAACAAAGAGATTGCCGACACGCTCGGCATCAGTTTCAACACCGTCCTGACCCATCGCCGCAACATTTCGGCCAAACTCGGCATCCGAAGCGTCTCGGGTCTGGGTGTCTACGCCGTTATCAACGGCCTCATCTCACCATCTGATATTTAGCACGTTAGCAATGATTTCAATACAGAATCTCTCGGTAGAATTTAGCGCCAAGCCGCTCTTTGACAACATCAACTATGTCATCAACAAGCGCGACCGCATCGCGCTCGTTGGCCGCAACGGCGCCGGCAAGTCGACCATGCTCAAGATTATCGCCGGCCTGCAGGAACCAACAAGCGGCTCAGTGGCCGTTCCGCGCGACATCTCGGTCGCCTATCTGCCTCAGCAGATGGAAATTAGCGACACACTGACCGTTATCGACGAGGTGGCCAAGGCCTACGCCCACATCGACGGGATGCACCGCCGCCTCGACGAAATGAACACTCGCCTTGCCGAGATGACCGACTACGAGTCTTCTGAATATCAGCGTCTTATCGATGACATTACCACTTTGACCGAGCAAATCGCCATGGCCGAGAGCGACAGTTCTGAGGCCGAGATGGAGAAGACCCTCATAGGCCTCGGATTTAATCGCGCCGACTTCCACCGCCCGACGTCGGAGTTCAGCGGCGGTTGGCGCATGAGAATCGAGTTGGCCAAACTGCTGCTCAGCCGCCCGGACGTGCTCTTGCTCGACGAGCCCACCAACCACCTCGACATCGAGTCAATCCAGTGGCTCGAGAACTTTCTGATTACCAAGGCTCGGGCCGTTGTGCTCGTGTCCCACGACCGTGCTTTTATCGACAACGTTACCAACCGCACCATCGAGATTTCACTCGGCAAAATCTATGACTACAACGTCAACTACTCGCGATATGTCACCCTCAGGCAGGAGCGACTTGAGCAGCAGATGCGCGCCTACCAGAACCAGCAGAAACAGATTGCCGAGACCGAGGAATTTATAGAGCGCTTCCGCTACAAGGCGACCAAAAGCGTCCAGGTCCAGAGCCGCATCAAGCAACTCGCCAAGATTGAGCGCATCGAGGTCGACGAGGTCGACACCTCACGCCTCAACCTGAAATTCCCGCCCGCACCGCGCAGCGGCGACTACCCGGTGATTGCCGACGCCGTTGGCAAGCGCTACGGCGACCACCAAGTATTTGACAACGCCACGTTCACCATCAAGCGCGGCGAGAAAGTAGCCTTTGTGGGTCGCAACGGCGAGGGAAAGTCGACTCTGGTCAAGTGTATCATGAACGAAATTCCGTTCACCGGTTCGCTCAAAATCGGCCACAACGTCAAGATTGGCTATTTTGCCCAAAATCAGGCGTCGCTGCTCGACGGCGACATTACCGTCTTTGATACCATTGACCGCGTTGCCACCGGCGATATCCGCCTGAAAATCCGCGATATACTGGGCGCATTTATGTTTGGCGGCGAGGCGTCTGACAAGAAAGTGAAAGTGCTGTCGGGCGGCGAAAAAACGCGTCTCGCCATGATTCGCCTCCTGCTCGAGCCCGTCAACTTCCTCATCCTCGACGAGCCCACCAACCACCTTGACATGCAGTCAAAAGACATTCTCAAGCAGGCAATCAAGGACTTTAACGGCACCGTCATCGTCGTGTCCCACGACCGCGAGTTCCTCGACGGCCTCGTCGAGAAGGTCTATGAATTTGGCGACGGGAAGGTGGTCGAAAACCTCGGCGGCATCTATGACTTCCTCGAGAAAAAGAAAATCAACACCCTCGCCCAACTCGAACTCAGCAAATCGCCCGCCGCGCCCGCTCCCTCGGCATCAAAGCCCAAAGCCGAGCCCGCGCCGACCCCTGCCGCAACTCCGCGCCTGAGTTACGCCGAGCAACGTGAGCGCGAGAAAGCCATCCGCCGTGCGCGCAAAAAAGTCGAAGACCTCGAGGCGCAGATTGCCGACATCGAGCAGCAGGTCAAAGAGATAGAGGACAAAATCGCCGCCGGCGAGACAACCGGCGACATCTTCGAGCGCCATGCCGCCACCCAAAAACTCCTCGAGAACACCCTCTCACTCTGGGAACTCGCCTCCCTCGACCTCGACACCCTCTCCAACCCCTAATCCCGGAACTTAAATGAAACGATTCCTATACATCGCCACGCTATTAGTGGTCTTAGCCGGCTGTAAATCAGCCCAAAAGGCGACAACAGCCGTCATCGACGAGCAGCCGCAAATCGTCGAGCGTCCATCCGTCAGGCCCAATCCCCGCGAGCCGGTGATAATTTCGCCCGAACAGGCAGTCTTGCCCACGGCTATCATCTATAAGACCAACGGTAACTATGACAACAACGTCGTTGCGAGTTATGACCATGCGACAGGACGTTTCATCAGTTATCCCGACCCTCGCGACGTGTCGGCAGCATCGGCGCCCGTCAGGCTCGCCAACGGCTGGCTGCTCGACCGCCAAGGCATGATTGGCAACAACAGCGTTTTCCTAAAGTGGACATACGAGGAGTATCACAATCTGCCCCAAGTCCCGGCGGTTGACCAACTTCGCGAGGCAATCATCCCCGGCGCACGCGTGACCGCCCACATCCCCGTCGAGGGCATCCCCGCAAACGCCGCTTCCAACGACACCGCCTTCATCAACCGCTACATCCAATCCCTCCGCGTCGACCTCGCCCCGGCGCCCTAATCACCCGCCTTTCGCCCCTATAAAAATCTCCGCCTTTCTCGATAAATCATGTTAAATCTCGATTTATCAAGAAAACCACCAAAATTAGTAGGGTTGCCATGTAGGAAAATAGATTTTTTTGGGGGATTGGGAAAGTTTTGTTATTTTTGCGTGATTTATTGCGCCCGCACCGGGCGCGGTTATCTATCGAATCTGAAAAATAACAACATAACGCCAGCAAAATCATGAAATTCAACGTCCCGTCCAAGCAATTCTACAACGTTGTCTCGGCCGTCAGCAAAATCATCAGTTCCAAAAACGCGGTCGCAATATTGAACAGCCTTCTCATCACTCTGAAGGATGACACCCTGACTATCAAGGCCGCCGATATGGAAAACTCGCTCGAGGCCCGCATGAAGGTGAGTGAAGCCGAAGGCGAGGGTAGCTATTGCATCGAGGCGCGACGCCTTGTTGATATGCTCAAGGATATGCCCGACTTTGGCATCACCGTCGATATCAACGAGGAGAACCTCAGCGTGGACATCTCCTACCCTAACGGCAAGTATAACCTTGTTGCCACCAGCGCCGCCGAGTATCCCCAGTCCAAGGAGTATGGCGAGATTGAGGAGGGAACGCTGACGTTTGACCTGCCGGCCGAGAACGCCATCCGTGCCATCGACAGCACCTCCTATGCCGTCAGCACCGACACTCTTCGCCCCATGATGACCGGCATTTTCTGGGACATCAAAGAAAACTGCATCATCTTTGTGGCCACCGATACTCGCAAACTCGTCAAGTTTACCGACCGCAACATCCGTCCGGGAGTCACCGGCTCGTTCATCATGCCGATGAAAACCGCTCAGGTGCTTAAGGCTGCCTTTGCCAAGGAGGGCGACATGAAGGTGATTGTCAACTCCAAGGGCGTGACTTTCAAGAGCGATGCGTTCACCTTCAACAGCGTCCTCATCAAGGGCAATTTTCCTCCCTACGAGCGCGTCATCCCGTCCAACAATCCCTATACGATGACTATCGACCGCATGGCTTTCCTCAACGCTACGCGTCGCGTTGGCGGTTTTGTCGCCGCAAGCCACGGTCTGATTAAATTCAGCATCACCACCGAGTTGTTGACTCTGCGCGCCATCGACAGCAACTATTGCATCTCGGCCCGCGAGACTGTCCCCTGCACATTCTCGGGCAGCGACCTGACTATCGGTTTCAGCGCTCCCTATCTCGTGGAGATGCTCAACATCATCACCACCGACGACGTCATCGTCAAACTCAGCGACCCCTCGCGCCCCGGCATGTTCCTCCCCTCCGAAGACAAGGACAACACCGAGCTGCTGATGCTGCTGATGCCCATGACCGTTACCGAGTAATTCAACTCGCGCTTCGCTCAAGTTGAAGTTTATAGTTTATGGTTTAAAGTTTATAAACCTTTAGACTTTAACCTCTTAACCCTTTAACCTTGATTTTGAGCCTTGCTCAAAATCAATATTCCCCCAACATCGCGAGGGAAATAAATCTTAAACGACCGTTGATTTTCTTTGACCTCGAAACAACCGGCCTCAACATCACGCAGGACCGCATCGTGGAGATTTCGATGATTAAACTGAACCCCGACGGGACAGTTATCGAAAAAACACGCCGCGTCAACCCCGAGCGCCCGATACCGGCCGAGGCTACCGCAGTTCACCACATCACCGACGATGACGTCAAGAACGAGCCCACTTTCCGCCAGATTGCGCGCTCGCTCGAGCAGTTCATTGCCGGATGTGACTTTGCCGGGTTCAACTCCAACCGTTTTGACGTCCCGATGTTGAGCGAGGAATTTTTCCGCGCCGGTATCAGCGTCAATTTCCGCAAGGCCCACTTCATTGACGTTCAGACCATTTTCCACAAGAAGGAACAGCGAACGCTCAGCGCCGCCTACCGTTTCTATTGCGACAAAGACCTCGAAGGAGCCCACTCGGCCGCGGCCGACACCCGCGCAACCGTCGAAATCCTGAAGGCTCAACTCGACCGCTATGCCGACCTGCCCAACGACATCGAGGAACTCAGCCGCTACTCGACCCAAAACCGCAACGTCGACCTCATGGGCCGCCTCGTCTATAACGACAAGGGTGAGATTGTCATCAACTTCGGCAAATACAAAGGCCGCGTGGCCGAGGAAGTGCTCAGCACCGACACCGGCTTCTATTCATGGATATGTCAGGCCGATTTCAGCCAGGACACTAAGAACGCGTTTACCAACGTGATGCTATCGGCCAAGGAAAAGAAAAAAGGTAATGCTAAAAGGTAAAAATATCATCCTCGGGATAACCGGCGGCATCGCGGCCTATAAGTCGGTGACACTGTTGCGCTTGCTGGTCAAGGCCGGCGCACAGGTTCAGGTGGTCATCACCCCGGCCGGCAAGGAGTTCATCACCCCGGTGACCCTCTCGGCGCTATCGGGGCGTCCCGTCGTCAGCGAGTTTTTCACCGCCAACACCGGCGAGTGGCACTCACACGTCGACCTGGGCCTCTGGGCCGACGCGATGGTCATTGCCCCGGCAACCGCCTCGACCATCGGCAAGATGGCCAACGGGATTGCCGACAACATGCTCGTGACGACCTACCTATCGGCCAAAGCCCCGGTGTTTGTGGCCCCGGCTATGGACCTCGACATGATGGCCCACCCCTCGACCGTAGCCAACATCGAGCGCCTCCGCTCCTACGGTAACATTATCATCGAGCCTGCCGAGGGCGAACTTGCCAGCCACCTCGTTGGCAAGGGCCGCATGGAGGAGCCCGAGGAGATTGCCCGCGTCCTCGACCGCTATTTTGACACCGTCGACTCCCTCGCCGGCAAGAAGATACTGATAACCGCCGGCCCTACATACGAAAAGATTGACCCCGTTCGTTTTATAGGTAACTACTCGACCGGCAAGATGGGCTATGCCCTCGCCGAAGAGGCCGCCGCGCGTGGAGCCGACGTCACCGTGGTCAGCGGCCCGGTTGCCATCAAGGCCGTCACCCCCGCCATCAAGGTCATCGACGTCGAAAGCGCCGTCGAGATGCGCGACGCCTGCGTGCAACTGTTTGACGACGTGGATGTTGCCATCCTATGTGCCGCGGTGGCCGACTATGCTCCCGCCGAGTTTGTTGACCATAAAATCAAGCGCGAGGAGGGCGATCCGCCCGTTATCCACCTGAAAAAGAATCCCGACATTGCCGCGACGCTCGGCGAGCGAAAGCGACCCGGCCAGACTCTCGTAGGCTTTGCCCTCGAGACCGACAACGAGATGGATAACGCCATCGGCAAATTGCGCCGCAAGAATCTCGACATGATTGTGCTCAACTCGCTGCGCGACGCCGGCGCCGGATTTGGCACCGACACCAACAAGGTCACCATCATCGACGCCGCCGGCACCGTTACACCCGTCCCGCTGATGGACAAGCACCGCGTTGCCGCCGCCATCATCGACCACATTGCCGCCGAGTAGTCAGCAAACCATTAATACACAACCCTCTATCCTCTCTCCGTTAGATATGAAACAATCAGCACGTTCTCTGGCCCTGTTCCTGCTACTCGTCGCGACAGTCCTCGGTCTCAGCGCCCAGGAACTCAACTGCACCGTCGAGGTAAACTCTGACCAGGTTCAGAACACCGGCAGCAAGCAAGTCTTTGAAACGCTCCAAGCGTCGCTCAACGACTATATGAACACAACCAAGTTCACCAACGCCCAGTTTGCCGCAAACGAGAAAATCGAGTGCCGTGTCTTCATCACCGTCAAGGAATATGACGGCGAGAAGATTTCAGGCGACCTCCAGGTTCAGTCGACCCGTCCCGTCTACAATTCCAACTACAATTCCACCGTCCTCAATTTCAAGGACACAAAAATCGAGTTCACCTATCAGGAAAACGAGCCACTGATTTTCAGCGAGAACAACATGGAGAGCAACTTGACGGCAATCATGAATTTCTATGCCTATCTGATTATTGCTCTGGACTTTGACACATTCTCGCCACGCGGTGGCGACCCCTATTGGGAACGAGTCGACGCCATTGTGCGCATGGCCCAGTCGTCGGGTGAAACCGGTTGGAAACAGTTTGAGGACAACAAAAACCGCGCGGCCGTCCTGAGCGCCTACACCGACCCGTCGACCTCATCGCTGCGCGACCTGCTCTACAACTACCACCGCAAGGGTCTCGACGAGATGAGCGTCAGCCCCGACAAGGGCCGAGCCGCCATCACCGAGAGCCTCGAGCCCCTGCGCAAAGTGTTTCAGGTCTCTCCAATGTCGGTAGGCCTGTCGATGTTTAAGGATGCCAAACTCGACGAACTCGTCAACGTCTACACCAAGGGCACGACCGACGAGCGCGAAAGCGTCTACGAACTCCTCTACAGCCTCTACCCAACCGAGCAGAGCCGCCTTGACATGATAAAACGAGGTGTCAACCGATAAGCCAATTAAGTTTCTTTAGGTCAATCCTTTAAACTCTAAACTTTTAACTTCAACTTGAGCGAAGCGAAAAGTTGAATAAAACGCCCAATGCTACAGTCGCTGCAAATATCCAATTACGCTCTGATAGACCGCGTCGAGATTGATTTTGCGCCCGGTCTTAACATCATTACCGGCGAGACCGGTGCCGGTAAATCGATTATGCTCGGCGCCCTGTCGCTCATTCTCGGCGAGCGCGCCGATACCCGCGTTGTTGCCGACCATGGCGCCAAATCGATTATCGAGGCAACCTTTGCCGTAGACCGCTACCCGCGATTAAAGCAGTTTTGCATCGACAACGACATCGAGTGGGACGATGCCGTCTGCATTCTGCGCCGCGAAATTTCGCCGGCCGGGCGCTCCCGCGCTTTCATCAACGACTCGCCGGTCACGCTGACCTTGCTGCGCGGCGTCGCCATGCAACTTGTCGACATCCACTCCCAGCACCAAAACCTGCTCCTTGCTCGTCCCGACTACCAGATGCAGATTCTCGACTCGCTCGCCGGCAACGACGAGCGTCTCGCCGTCCATTTGACCAACTTCAACGCCTATCGCAAGGCTCTCAAGCGGCTGAAAGCAACTAAAATGCGCATCGAGCAAGACCGTCAGAACGAGGAGTTTACGCGTTATCAACTTGACCAACTCGAGGAACTTGCCCTCGTGGCCGGCGAGCAGGAAGAACTCGAGAACCGTCGCGAAATCCTCGCCAATCTGACCGACCTCAAGACGTCGCTCCTCAGTGCCCTCGACCTGCTCAGCGACGGCCGCGTCAACGCCATCGAGCAAATCAACGACGCCATCGGCTCGGTCAACGCCATCAGCCCCATCCTCCCCGCCAAGGCAACCATCCCCGAGCGACTTGAATCACTTTCAATCGAACTTAGCGACATTGTCGACACCCTCCAGAGTGCCAACGAGCAGTTGCAGGCCGACCCCGCCGAACTCGAGGAAATCGAGCAGCGACTCGGCCTGATTTACTCGATGGAACACCGTCACAACGTCGACACGGTCGAGGCTCTCATCGCCATTCGCGACGACCTCGCCGGGCGCCTTTCTCAACTCGACGACAGCGAGGACAACCTCGCCGCGCTCGAGAAAGAGGCACGCCGTGCCCGCGCCCTCGCCCGCGAAAGCGCCGCCGCCATCACCGCCGCCCGTGTCGAGGCCGGCCGTCGTCTTGCCGAGCGCCTCAAAGAACTCGCCTCGCCTCTGGGCATGAAAAACCTCCAATGCGAGATACAGATAACGCCCGCCGACCTTTCGGCGACCGGTGCCGATGCCGTCGCCTTCCTTTTCTCGTTCAACAAGAACCAGAAACCGATGCCCGTTGGCGATACCGCCTCGGGTGGCGAAATTTCGCGCCTGATGCTCTGTGTCAAAAGCATCATCGCCTCCCACATGCAGTTGCCATCAATCATCTTCGACGAGATTGATACCGGTGTCTCGGGCGACGTCGCCTCGCGCATGGGCCGGATGATGCTCGACCTCAGCGCCAACATTCAGGTCACCGCCATCACCCACCTTCCCCAGGTTGCCGCCCGCGGCGTCAGTCACTTCAAGGTCTACAAAGAGGACGACGAGCACTCGACCCACACACGCATCAGCCGCCTCGACGACGATGCCCGCGTCGACGAAATCGCCGTCATGCTCAGCGGCAGCAGCGTAAGCCCCGAGGCTCGCGCCAACGCCCTCGCCCTCCTCAACAATAAATCAAACTGAACTTAATCCCCACCCACCCGACGATAAATGGAACGAGAAGACTACATCTTTGGCCTGCGCGCCATCATCGAGGCTATCGAAGCCGGTCGCGAAATCGACAAACTATTTCTGGCCAAGGACTTGCACGGCGACCTCGCCGCCGAGTTGATTGAAAAGGCCCGCGAGGCTGCCGTCTACATCCAGCGTGTACCCATCGAGCGCATAAACCGCATCACGCGCAAAAACCATCAGGGCGCACTCGCCATCCTCTCGGCCGTCACCTACTACCCCCTCGAGCACCTCGTTCCCGACCTCTACGAAGCCGGCCGATTGCCCTTTGTCGTGGTCCTCGACGGGATAACAGACGTCAGAAACTTTGGCGCAATCGCCCGCACGTGTGAATGTGCCGGCGTCGATGCCATCGTCATTCCAAAACACGGCAGCGTCAGTGTCAGCGGCGACGCCGTCAAGACATCGGCCGGTGCCTTGCACCACATCCCCGTGTGCCGCGAAAACAATATCTCTCGCGCCGTCAAGTTCCTCAAAGACAACGGATATCAGATTGTCGCCGTCAGCGAGAAAGCCAACATCAACTACACCAAGGCCGACTACACCACTCCCGTCGCTCTCGTCATGGGCGCCGAAGACGTCGGCATCTCCCCGACAGTCACCGCCCTCTGTGACACCCACGTCTCCATCCCCATGTTTGGCAACATCAAGTCATTGAACGTCTCCATCGCCGCCGGCGTCGTCATCTATGAGGTCGTCAACCAGCGCCTCAACGCCAACCTCGAGGTCATCTAACTCCACGCTCCCGCGGTCATAATAGTGGTCAGGATAGCGATATTTTTGATAGAAAACTACAATTTCTGTAGTTTTCTATCAAAATTTTTACTACTTTTGCATTGTCTAGCTATCCCCGGAGATGAAACTATCAGATTTCAGAAATATACCCTTCAATGTCTCTTTGTTGGATTCTGTGTTTCCGGCAAATAAGGCTCTTGTTGCCAAGGCAAATCGTCTTGAGCAATCAGGTGATATTATCCGGTTAAAAAGAGGATTATATGTTGTTAGTCCCCGGATATCGGGTAAAAAAATTAGCAATTTCCTATTGGCCAATCATCTTTATGGTCCTTCTTACGTCTCTATGCAATCAGCCTTAAGATTTTATGGGTTGATTCCCGAAAGAGTGTATGAAATTACATCAATGACCACCGCTCTATCAAAATCATTTACCAACAAAATTGCTTTTTTCTCTTACACCCATTGCCCCGATGAATATTTTAGTTTGGGCGTTAAAAGCCTGAAAGAAAATGGTATTTACTATTTGATTGCGACGCCCGAGAAGGCTCTATGTGACCTTATGATTTATACCCCCGGCCTAAATCTAAGATATCTAAAAGAGATAGGCTCCTATCTCGAAGATGACATCCGTTTTGACATTTCAGAACTATCAAATTTCAATCTCGATTTACTCCGCGATATAAGAGACAAAGGCATGAAGAAACAGATGATTACCCAACTTATAAAATTTATCGAAGATGAACGGAATGTTTGAAAATATGCTCTCACGATATGATTTATCTACCGACGAATCAACAAGCAACGCCACCATTGAAGTTATCCAACAGATAACATTAGCGGGACTGCAACGAGGCGGTTTCTTTGAAAAAGCAGCATTTTATGGAGGAACGTGTCTTAGAATTTTCCACGGCTTGCAACGGTTTAGCGAAGACATGGACTTCACGTTGATTCAACACGACAACTCCTTTAATTTGGAAGATTATTTCCCTGCGATTATTACTGAATTTAAATCCCTTGGACGAGATATCGTAATCTCCAAGAAAAAGAAAAAATCTTTCAGCAAAGTTGAGTCAGCCTTTTTAAAAGATAATACTGATGTCTACAATCTTCAATTTCAAACCGAGAAAAGTTTTAAGATTAAAATCGAAGTTGACGTGAATCCGCCTTTAGGTTTTGACACTGAGCCACGACTTTTACTTCAACCATTTTCTTTTATAACGCGATGCGTGACACTATCTGATTTATTTGCCGGCAAAATGCACGCATTGATATTCAGGTCTTGGGGCAACAGAGTCAAAGGACGCGATTGGTATGACTTTGAATGGTATGTTCGCAATGGTATAAAATTAAACTTCACGCATTTCTGCCAGCGAGCCAAGGATTTCAATGGCATTGAACCCTCAAAAGAAGAATTTAAGGAACTGTTGCGGGCTCGATTATCAGAATCAGATATCGAATTGGTAAAGAAAGACGTGCGACCATATATCATGCATCCGACTGAGATGGATATATGGAGCAATAACTATTTCTTGCAACTTGCCGATATGATTCAATTTACCGATTGAACAACATTCATAACATCTCGGAGGCGATGGTTGAGGGCAAATGCGAAAAGGATTGCCTTTGGGTGAATTGCCAATCGTCTTACCATCCGTCTATCCCTTTATTTCCACCTTTCCCCCTCTCCTAGCCTTTCAACGCGGGTCTGTGTCAAGGTTTTGGGGCTATTTGGGCCTTTTATTGGTCAAAAGGTCGGCTAAATGGGCCGTTCAGGTCATTTTTAGCGCGCGAAATAGCCTGATTTTCAATTTTTTTTTGCAATTTTGCGGTCGAAATGAAAAAACCGGACCATGATGGAATTTTCAGCAAGTCAAATCGCCGAATTGTGTGGCGGCACGATTGAAGGCGATAGCAACGTGACAGTCAACACGATAGCCAAGATTGAGGAGGGCCGTCAGGGCGCCATCTCGTTCTTGGCTAACCCCAAATATACCCCCTACATCTACACGACCGGCTCGTCGATTGTGCTCGTCGGTCGCGATTTCGTTCCCGAGCGCGAAATAAAGGCCACGCTTATCAGGGTCGACGATCCATACGCAACGGTGGCCCGGCTGCTGGAGATGGTCGACAAGATGACGCGCGGCGTCAAGCGCGGCATCGAGCAACCGGTCTATATCGCCGAGGGCGTCGAGATTCCCGAAGACGCCTACGTCGGCGCGTTTGCCTACATTGGCCGCGGTGCCGTCATCGGCCGTGGCGCGCAGATTTATCCGCGCGCCTATATTGGCGACAACGCTACCGTCGGCGAGCGCACTGTCCTCTACCCGGGCGTGACCGTCTACCACGATTGCCACATAGGCCGCGACTGCATCATCCACGCCGGCGCGGTCATCGGGGCCGACGGCTTTGGATTTGCCCCCGTGGGCGACAGTTATGACAAGATTCCCCAGATTGGCAACGTTGTCATTGCCGACAATGTCGAGATTGGCGCCAACACTACCATCGACCGCGCCACCATGGGGAGCACGCGCATCGAGCAGGGCGTCAAACTCGACAACCTCATTCAGGTTGCCCACAACTGCACTGTCGGCGCCAACACGGTCATGGCTGCTCAGGTTGGCCTCGCAGGGTCGTCCCGCGTTGGCAACAACTGCATGATTGGCGGTCAGGTTGGCGTTGCCGGCCATATCACCATCGGCGACCACACCTCTATCGGCGCCCAAAGCGGCATCCCCAAGAGTGTACCCGCCGGCAGCCGACTGATGGGCTACCCGGCCGTAAACGCCGGCGACTTCGCCCGCCGGGCCGTCTATCTCAAAAACCTCGGCCATCTCTTTGAACGCGTTGCGCGTCTTGAAAAAAACATCAATCAGGATTAAATTTAGAAAACAAAAAAGAAACATCACGATATGAAACAAAGAACGCTCAAAGAATGCTTTACCGTCAAGGGCAAAGGCCTGCACACCGGTATTGAAATTGAGGCTACTATCAAGCCGGCCGCCGACAACGCCGGCCGTCGCTTTGTCAGAACCGATATGGAAGGCCAACCCGGCGTTGACGCCCTGGCCGAGAATGTCATAGCAACCAACCGCGGCACCGTCATCGGCAAA
The DNA here is from genome assembly GCA_022511505.1 of Muribaculaceae bacterium. Taxonomy (GTDB): domain Bacteria; phylum Bacteroidota; class Bacteroidia; order Bacteroidales; family Muribaculaceae; genus HGM05190. The sequence continues at coordinate 15,721 of JAFLTK010000054.1, read as the reverse complement.
GGCGACGTCAAGGTCAGCACCATCGAGCACTGTCTGGCCGCCCTCTATGCCGCCGGTATCGACAACTGCATCATCGAGGTCAACGGCCCCGAAATGCCCATCCTCGACGGTAGCGCCGCCCTCTATTGCAGCGAGATTGCCCGCGTCGGCATCGAGGAGCAGGAGGCCGACAAGGACTTCTATATCGTCAAGAGCAAAATGGAGGTGCGCGACGACTCGACCGGCTCGTCGATTGTCGTCCTGCCCGACGATGAGTTCAGCATCGACACCATGGTAGCATACGACTCGCCCGTGTTGACCAACCAGTTTGCGACACTCGAGAGCCTCGACGAGTTTGCCGACAAGATTGGCAATAGCCGCACCTTTGTGTTTGTTCGCGAAATCGAGCCGCTCGTCAAGGGCGACCTCATCAAGGGAGGCGACCTCGACAACGCCATCGTCATCTATGACGCCCCCATGGAGCAGTCACAGCTCGACCACCTCGCCGACCTGATGCATGTGCCCCACAAGAACATCACCGAATTTGGCTACCTCAACGAGCGCGAACTCAGCAGCGACAACGAGCCTGCCCGCCACAAGTTGATGGACGTCCTCGGCGACCTCGCCCTCATCGGCCGTCCCCTCCGTGGCAAAATCATCGCCACGCGCCCCGGCCACACCATCAACACCACCTTCGCCAAGAAAATCCGCCGCGAAATCAAGCGTCAGGAACTCCAGGCTCCCGTCTACAACCCCAACGTCGCCCCGATTCTCGACAATAACCGCATCCGCGAACTCCTCCCCCACCGCTACCCGTTCCTCCTTGTCGACAAAGTCATCGAGATGGGCACAAGCCACATCGTCGGCGTCAAGAACGTCACCGTCAACGAGCCCTTCTTCCAGGGCCACTTCCCCCAGGAGCCGGTGATGCCCGGCGTCCTGCTCATCGAGGCCATGGCCCAGACCGGCGGTCTGCTCGTGCTCAACACCGTCGACGAGCCCGAGCGCTATTCAACCTACTTCATGAAGATTGACAATGTCAAGTTCCGCCAGAAGGTTGTCCCCGGCGACACCCTGCTGTTCCACATCTCGTTCATGACCCCTTTGCGCCGCGGTTGCGCCGTCATGAAAGGCTATGTGTTTGTCGGCGAGAAGATTGTGGCCGAGTGTGAATTCATGGCCCAGATTGTCAAGAATAAGTAACACCGTCATCCCCCGATGATACATCAATTAACAGCCATACATCCCGATGCCAGGATTGGAGCCGACGTCAGCGTCGGCCCCTTTACCACCATCGACGCCAACGTTGAAATTGGCGAGGGAACACAGATTGGCAGCAACGTTACCATTCTGAGCGGCGCGCGCATAGGGCGCAACTGCCACATCCACGCCGGTGCCGTCATTGCCGGCATCCCTCAGGACCTCAAGTTCCGCGGCGAGGACTCCCTCGCCATCATCGGCGACAACACCACCCTGCGCGAGTGTGTCACCGTCAACCGCGGAACCGCCTCCAAGGGACGCACCGTTATCGGCTCGGGCACGCTCATCATGGCCTATAGCCACGTGGCCCACGACTGCGTCGTTGGCGACAACGTCATTATATCCAATGCCACCCAACTTGCCGGCGAGGTCATTGTCGACGACTATGCCGTCATTGGCGGCGGAACGCTGGTCCACCAATTCTGCCACCTCGGCCCGCACATCATGGTACAGGGCGGAGCGCTGATTAACAAGGACATACCCCCGTTTGTCAAGGCAGCCCGCGAGCCAATCTCGTTCACCGGCATCAATGCCATCGGCTTGCGCCGCCGCGGCTTCTCAGTTGAGCAAATCGACGAAATCCACAACGTCTACCGCCATCTCTACGCCTCAGGACTCAACTTCACCGAAGCCCTCGCCAAGATTGAGGCCGAATTGCCCCAAAGCCCCCTGCGCGACCAAATCATCGACTTTGTGCGCCACGCCGACCGCGGCATCATCCGCGGATAGGGCCACTGTCATCCGGCAGGGACTCACGGCTCGTGCGTCCACTATATCATAAGCCCCTATAATACCAAGAGCGAGTTGAGATGTTTCTCAACTCGCTCTTGGTATAGGTAAATGCCACGTTTAGAACGGCAGGTCATCACCCTCGTTGGCAGTAGGAGCCGCCGGCTGGGCGCCAAACGGGTCGCCATAGCCCTGAGGCATCTGGGGAGGAACCGGAGCCGCCGGGGGAACGGCCGCCCCGCCAAAGCCGGGTGCCGGTTGCTGATAGGCAGGCTGTTGATACTGTCCACCCATGGGAGCTGCCGCGGGCGCGCCCTTATCCACCTTCCAAGCGCGAACGTCGGTGTACCAACGGCCGTTGTATTCGCGGCTCTCGAGGTCAAAACTGACCGTCACCACCTCGCCTACGTTCAACGGGAACTGGTCGGCGCGGTCGCCAAAAAGGTTGAAACAAACCTTGCGGGGATAATTCTCCAACGTCTCGAGAACATACTCGCGTTTCTTCCACGGATTGCCGGAGCGCGACGTGCCGCCCTGCTCGGGTAATGCTGCAATAATTTTGCCTGTTATTTCCATTTATATATTCTATTTTTATGATTTATCTGATAAATTTATTAACCGCGGGACGGCTTCCGTCGGCAAAATGAGTAACCACGATATAGAAGCCATAGTCAAAATCGCCCGCGTTGATAGTGGTCGACGTCCCGCGAACCCGCTTGACACTCAGTTTCATGCCACTCAGCGCAAACACCTCGATTTTGTCGATAACTGCCTCCGACGAGATATCGATAACGCCCCCATAGTGGATAAACTTGACCGGGTGTGCCTCAATGCGCCCGGCCTCTATCGCTGCCGGCGCTCCGCCCCATTCGGCTTCGGCCGACGGCACATAGCGCTGACGAACGGACGCCGCATCAACCGTTGCCACGCCCATCATCACCATCATTGCCATTATGCAGAGTCTCAGTTTCATCAATTTTTCCGTTACCTTAAACTCGACATCCGCCTCACCGCCGTCGGGACGGCATTCCATATCCGTTGCGTTTATAAATCGTCTTCGGTTCGTCTGCGATTAGGCTTCAGTCTCGTTTATCCCAAGGGTTCTGTATTTTTTAATTTTTACAAAGGTAAGCACTTTTTTCAATCCCCGCAAATAAATCCACCCCGCCGCCCTATTTTTCCCCAAAACCCGCCGTCAACGCCGTGACGCGCCTCGGTGTAGCCCTGCCCCATTTCGCCGCTTCATCATTTCTCGATGAATCGTGTTAAATCATGATAAATCGCGATTTATCGAGAAAACCGCTTTATTAAAACCATCATTCAAAAAAATCTCCCGGCATTCTTTCATTTTAAAAAATTTTTACCTACATTTGCGTCGCATATCGCTCGTCGAAGCCCGATAAAGGGTTCGTGGGTGGGTATGATGACATTTTTTGAAGGCGTTTACTACGCTATTCTTGACCTACTGGAATCTCGCAAATTCTACTATCCGATCAAGAAATAGCAACGGTAGATGTCCTCGTGGTATGATTTGTAGACGTTGGAAATCCTGATCGATTCCCAAACGCGCTGTCATACAGACGTGGGCTTCGGCGTTGCTCTTCCGATCGGATAAGGCAATGCGAGAGCCTCAGTAGGCGTGAAGAGCAACAGTACAGACTCTCACGTCTTTTTTATGTTCTTTTCTTTTTATAGTTGGATTGTGAGTCTTCCAATTTGTAGTCAAAAATCGTTGATTCGTAAACCAATATAAAATAAAAGAATAATCATGAAACATTTAAAATTTGTTTTGGTCTTGCTGACTCTTCTGATTTCTTGTTTAGATTCAGAGGTGATGGCACAAAATTTTTATGCCAAGCAGAAAAGCAACTTAAAAGACCGGAAAGAGTACAACAAAGAACGTGACAGTTTCAACAAAACCCGTGTATCCAAAGAGAATAAAAAATTGGCAAAAGAAATGGAGAAACAAGGGTGGAAAGTGAATGGCGGCAATCCCGATCTTTCTTACCAACTTCAAGTAAAAGACGATTATACCACATTCAGAGATGAAGAAAACAATCTTATATACATATGCGGTTCATATCAGGGTAAAGGTAATACTCTGCTTAAAGCCTCTTTAGTTGCTGAGCAAATGGCACAAAGGCAGTTATTGCAACAAATCCAGACAAAATTTGCAAGTTTAGGAAGAGGGTCCCTGATAAATGATGACTTGGATTTAGACATAGCGACAAAAACATTTGTTGCAGGAATCATAAAAAGAGCCCATGTAATTTACAATGTTTATATAAAAGAACCCGATGGCACATATACTGTGGACCAAACGTGGGCTGTTGATGCAAGGACCTTGGATAAAGAAATCCAGGATGAACTGAACAAGCAAAAAAAGGAAGAATTGAAAGAGATGCACCAGGAACTTGACGATGCGATTGATTTCTAATTTATGGTCATAATGAGAATCAAGTTTTTGTTCATTATATTTCTTTTGTTATACGGTCTTTCATTTCAATCACATGCGGCAAAACCAAAATCGGTAACCGTGGAAGGCACAAGTATTGTCACGGCTGAGGATAATATGTCAATAGCCGAATTGCAGAATAAGGCCATCTTTGAAGCAAGGAAAGACGCGATACTTAAATATTTCGGCACTAAAATCTCTAGTACAGAGACTCTTATGGTCAGCGAAGATGTAACAGTGGCAACTCAATCAATTTCTCAAACTAAGGCCGAATGGATCTCGGATATCGATTGTCGATTATCGCCAATCAGAGAGATAGAACCCGGGAAACTCATTATTGAGTGTTGGATAAAGGGCGTAGCGAGAGAGATTGGAACGGAATATGTTGATTTTGAAGTCGAGACTCTAAAGAATGCACCAAACAGAAGGTTTGTCACTCCCGACGGTTCGTATAACGACGGTGATGACCTGTTTGTGTATTTCAAAAGCCCTGTCTCGGGTTATCTTAACATCTATTTGTTAGATGAAACAAACGCATTCTGCCTCTTGCCTTACCGAAATTCTTCGGATGGAGCATATTACATTGAGGCAGACAAAGAATATATATTCTTTTCTCCAAAAACCGATTCGAATCATTCTACTGAAGTTGATGAATATGTACTTCACTCAGGAAGAGCGGTTGAAATAAACACCCTTGATTTTTATTTTTCTCCACAAAAATTCAATAAAGGGAAAATGAACATAGATGAAACCGATAAAACAAGACCGAAAGACGCCACCCATAGTGACTACGCTAAATGGAAGACCAAGCTTCTCACCAACAATGATTATATAACTTTTAAAACAATTGATATTAAAATCTATAAAAATGAAGACTAAACTGATAGTTGCTATCGCATTTTGTTTATGCGTTCTCACGCTAAATGCACAGCAGGTTTATGTATTAAACTCCAAGTCGCAACTCGAACCTGCCGTAAAATCTGTTACGACAGGTATGAAGGTAAGCGGTAAAGCGATGTTGTCGGCCTTCGGGTCAAAACTAACGTCAAGCGTTGAAATAGACGGTAAGAATTCAAACTTGATTCTGCCTCAGGGTGCAACATATTTTTATATAATCTCTCCAATTCATGTCCCAATAGAATCATGGAAGATGGCACCCTTAAAAGAGAAAAAGAAGAAAAGGGAACTTCCGTATTCCAAAACAGGTTTATACTCAGGAACCTCCACCGAAATAGATGAAATTCCTCTGAGAGTGGAACAATTGACAGACGAAATATACAAAGTCGTTCCCACTGATTATTTAGGAGCAGGCGAATATGCATTATTTAGAATAGAGGCCGGCGTGCCTGCAGAAGTTTATGATTTCAGAGTGGATCCGTCTTTGCCTTCTCATTTGGATGTACCTCAAAACAAAGAGGTAGCATCATTGTTGCGTTCAAAAGAAAGTAATTCGCCAATAAAATATGCAGAAAACCCTTCTTCTGATAAGATAGTAGGTGCACGTCAATTAAATAGCGATGTAGACATAAACATTCCCAAGGCTAAGAAGGATGCTGAGAATACAATTGTTCTAATAATTGCAAATGAAAATTATGAAAATGGTATAAAAAAGGTTGACTATGCCCTGAATGATGGAGCCGCCTTTGAGCAGTATATGAAGTTAGCAGTAGGAGTCCCTGAGTCTCAGATAATCACAGTGACAGATGGAACATTGGGGAAAATGAAAGGCGCTTTTACAAGATTGAAACAGGGAGCCCAAGTAATCGGGAAGAAATCTAAAATAGTTGTCTACTATTCGGGCCACGGTATACCAGATGAGACTACTAAAGAGGCTTATATCCTCCCTGTAGATTATCAAGTGGGAGATAATAGTACCGGTTTTAAACTAAAGGATATTTATACCGATTTAGGCGCAATCGATGCAAATAGTGTAGTCTTTTTCATTGACGGTTGTTTCTCTGGCGCCACAAGAACCGATGACGATGACATGATTGTTTCAGCACGTTCTGTTGCCATTAAGGCTAAAGAAGAAAAGCCCACTGGTAACCTCGTTGTGTTTTCAGCGGCTCAGGGAGACCAAACGGCTCATACTTACAAAGAAAAGAGTCACGGACTGATGACTTATTTCTTGCTTAAGAAACTACAGGAAACAAACGGTGACGCAACATTAGGTGAGTTGGCTGAGTATATAACTGAAAATGTAAAAAAGAGTGCTTTCTTCATTAACAACAATCAGCAACTCCCCGCAGTTACATCTGCAGCAAACAATAAACTGTGGCAGAAAATGACTCTTAAGTAGGTCTATTCCAAAGATTGATTATAACATATAAGGGATAACTCGCATAACTAAGTTATCCCTTATTTTTCAAATTGGTTTCCCAATTTGAAAGCAATTCCTTCTTTATTTCGTTCATTTTTTGGTGGAATTTTTTGGGAAATTTGGTGGAAAGGAAAAGATTTGTTAACTTTGCGGTCGATTTAGGCCGTAATCTCTGGCACGACATGCAGCGTCGCTATATTGCGGTTATTGTTAACCATTTAATTATCAATAAGTAATGGATTTGATTAAGATTGCCGAAGAGGCTTTTGCCAGCGGCAAGCAGCACCCCGACTTCGGCCCCGGCGACACTATTACCGTGGCTTATCGCATCAAAGAGGGTAACAAAGAGCGTATTCAGCAGTATCGCGGTGTCGTTATCCGCATCTCGGGCGAGGGCAACAAGAAGCGTTTCACCGTCCGCAAGATGAGCGACAACATCGGCGTTGAGCGTATCTTCCCCATCGAGTCGCCGTTTATCGACTCTATCACCATCAACAAGTATGGTAAGGTTCGTCGCGCTAAACTTTACTACCTGCGCAAACTGACCGGCAAGAAGGCTCGTATCAAAGAGCGTCGCGTCGTCAAGAAATAATTTCGACCAAGATGTTTACAAGGAGCGAGAGGATGCAAATCTTCTCGCTCCTTGTCTATGGGGGCTATTGACGGCTTTGCAGGCGGTTTATTTGCGAGCCCGGAGGGCGGCCCGGAGACGGTCGACAAACTGGTAGTTTTTGAGGCCCCAGCGCGGTGCTATGAGCAGATTGTCGGGCGACTGGGACACAAAGCGCTCGATGGCGATGTCGTCGCGAAGGCGGTCTATCACGTTGCAACACAGGTCGATATAGTCGTCGACCTCAAAGATAGCAACCTCCTCTCGCCCGGCCTCGACGTCGCGGGCAAGGGGCGTGCCGGCAATCAGTTGAAGTTGGTGGAGCTTGACGGTGGCGACGGGCAGGCGGTTGACGGCGTCGATTGTGGCGAGCATCATCGCGGTCGTTTCGCCGGGGAGACCCATTATCAGGTGGAGCCCGACGGCAATCCCGGCATCGTGGAGCCGAGTGACGGCGTCGACGGTGTCGGCCCACGTGTGACAACGGTTGACGCGAGTCAGGGTCACGTCGTGGCTCGACTCGGCGCCGAGTTCAATCATCAGATAGCGTTCGCGCGCAATCTCGGCGAGTCGGTCGACAAGCGCCGGGGGGAGGCAGTCGGGACGCGTGGCCACAATCAGCCCCTCGACATCGTCGACGGCAAGGGCTCGGCGATAGAGGTCAGTCAAGTGGTCAATCTCGCCATGGGTCCCGGTATATGACTGAAAATAAGCGAGATATTTCATCTCGGGATATTTGCGCGCAAAAAATCGCTTGCCGGCCTCGAGTTGGTCGACAACGTCGGCGACCGAGGCCGTATAGCCGGGGCTGAACGATTGATTGTTGCAGTATGAGCATCCGCCGCGCCCGGTCGTTCCGTCGCGGTTGGGGCACGACAGCCCGGCGTTGACCGAGAGTTTCTGCATCTTCACGCCCGGGAAAACGCGTGACAGATAGGCGGCATAGTCGAGATAGGTCGTTTTCACAGTTTTTTACAGGCGTCGAGAGCGGTTAATCAGTAGCATGTCGAGAATTGTCATCGCGGCCATCGCCTCGACGACGGGAACGGCGCGGGGCAACACACACGGGTCATGCCGTCCTCGCGGCTCCAACACTATCTTATTTCCCTCATTGTCAATCGTTTCCACGGGGCGCATCAGCGTTGCAACCGGCTTGAAGGCGACATTGAAATAGATGTCGGTGCCAATCGAGATACCGCCCTGGATACCGCCCGAATGGTTGGTCGCAGTCGTGACGCGTCCGGTCGCGGAGTCAATCATGAATGGGTCATTTACCTCGCTACCACGCTTGCGGCACCCGGCAAAGCCCATGCCATAATCAAAACCCTTGGCGGCATTTATCGACATCATCGCCGCCGCGAGCCGCGCCTGGAGTTTGTCGAAAACCGGCTCGCCGAGTCCGGCCGGAACGCCGGTAATGACGCCCGTTACAACGCCGCCAACGGTGTCGCCGTCTCGCCGCGCCGCGTCGATAACCTCAATCATCCGGGCGGCTACAGCCTCGTCGGGGCAGCGCGCGGGGTTGCTGTCAATCAGTCGGCGGTCCTGCTGCTCATAGCCGCCTTGGAGCGTCACAGGCCCGACGGCCGAGGTGTAGGCATACACATCAACGCCCACAGTCTCAAGCACTTGCCGTGCAATCGCACCGCCAACGACCCTTGCCGCCGTTTCGCGAGCCGACGACCGTCCGCCGCCGCGATGGTCGCGCAAGCCATATTTAGCCGTATAGGCATAGTCGGCGTGTGACGGGCGGAATGCCGACGCAAGTTGCTGATAATCATCAGAATGATGATCCTCGTTCTCTATCACAAAGCCGATGGGCGTGCCGAGGGAAACGCCGTTCATGATGCCCGATAGCAGGCGGACGGTGTCGCTTTCGCGGCGCGAGGTCGTCAGCCGGCTTTGCCCCGGACGGCGACGGTCCAGTTCGCGCTGAACCCGCTCAACGTCAATCGCCACGCCGGCCGGGACGCCGTCGATGACGCCGCCAATCGCCGCGCCGTGCGACTCGCCAAAGGTCGTCAGCCTGAAAATCGTCCCAAAACTGTTCATATCGTGTCCTCGGTTGAAACGTCAACAAATGTCGCTCCGACAAATTCGCGCAACTGCTCGGGGTTGATTTTAAACTGCAACCCGCGCTGGCCGGCGCTGATGTAGATAAACTCCTTGCCTTCGGCGCGTTGGTCAATAAAAGTAGGGAACGGTTTTTTCATGCCAATCGGCGAGCAACCGCCGCGTATATAACCCGTCAGCGGCAACAATTCCTTCATCGGAATCATCTCGGCCTTCTTGGCGCCGGCCGCACGCGCCGCTTTCTTCAAATCGACCTCGCGATTGCCCGGAATGACACACACGAAATATCCGGTTCTCTCGCCGTGTAACACCAACGTCTTGAAAACCAAATTAATATCCTCGCCGAGCGACTCGGCCACATGGTCGGCCGCAAGGTTGTTTTCGTCGACCTCGTAGGGTATCAACCCGTATGGTATCTTGGCGCGGTCGAGCAATCGCGCCGCGTTTGTTTTGTTAATCTTCATTTTACATCAGATTTCGCATGTAGAAATTCAGCGCACGTCGACCCGAGCCAACGGCTTTTTGCAAAGTTAATCATTCTTTTCCAAAACTCCCCTCCCCTCCTCGCCATTTTTCGTCGGTTCTGCAAATCGATATAAAACATAAAACGCGATTGCCCGGTTGCAGCCCGTTAATTTAACAAATATTTATCGGGGGATGAGAAACTTTTGGGGTTTTGTTTGTTATATGATTGAGGGACTATGACCTCAACCAAGTTTCAACTAACAACAAAACTCCAATAGATATGAAGCCCACGATTACCCTGACGCTTGCGGCCGCTGCGATAATGGCAGCGCCTGTTGCGGCTCGTCAACTGACGCCGGCCGAGGCACTTGAGAATGTGATGAAAAGCGAGACGTCGATGCAACGCCGCGTCGGCGCGCTGAGTCAAAACAGCATTAACCCGGTGCCGGTCTACACGGCTCGCGCCGACGCGTCGTTGAACACGGTCTATGTGTTCAATCGCCGCCAGGCGGGGAGCGGCTTTGTGGTCGTGGCTGCCGATGATGTCGCCACGCCTCTGTTGGGCTACTCTGACACCGGCGAGGTCGACCCGGCCAACATGCCGCCGTCGCTTGTGTCATGGCTCGCCGGTTACAGCGACGAGATTGCCCGCGCCGCCGCTCAAAGCCAGCGTCCGGCACGCTACATAACCCGACGCGCCGACCGCGCCCCCATCGCGCCGATGACCACCACAACCTGGAACCAAAGCGCTCCCTACAACAATATGTGTCCCGAGGTCTCGGGCACCCGCTGCGTGACCGGATGTGTCGCCACTGCCACCGCCCAGGTGATGAAATACCACAACTGGCCCGTGACCGGCGTCGGCACCTCGAGTTATTCATGGAACAACACCACCCTGTCGTTCAACTACGGCTCGACAACCTTTGACTGGGACGATATGATTGACAATTACACGTCGAGCGCAACAACGGCCCAAAACAATGCCGTCGCCACGCTGATGTATGCCGTCGGCGTCGCCTCTCAGATGGACTATGGCACCGACGAGAGCGGCACCAGCATCTACTATGCCGCCGAGGGCCTCGTGGACCATTTCAACTATGACAAGGGTCTGAAAGTCGTTGACCGCGAGTATTTCCCGCTGTCGACATGGATTGACATGGTCTATGACGAACTCGCTGCCGGCCGCGTTGTTGAATATGCCGGACAGAGCAGCGCCGGCGGTCACTGCTTTGTGTGCGACGGCTACAGCGCCGACAACTATTTCCACTTCAACTGGGGCTGGGGCGGCATGAGCGACGGCTATTACCTGCTGACGGCTCTCGACCCCACCAGCCAGGGCATTGGCGGCAGCGGCGCCGGCTTCAACGAGGGCCAGAGCATCATCCTCGGCCTCCAGAAACCCACCGGCAACAATACTCTTGCAGCCACTGTCATTACCCAGGGCAACTTCGCCACCACCGGGTCGACCTATTCATCGTCGTCAAACGTCACCTTTGAGCCCACCGGTGCCTCTCAGAACGCATTCTTCAGCATGTCGCTCGGGTCGCTCGACTTCACCTTTGGCGTCAAACTGACCGCCGAGGATGGCACCGTCAGCTATGCCGCCGGCACCCGCGCCGTTTCGCTTGCCATGATGCAAGGCATTGGCAGTTACAACGTTCCGGCATCGGCGTTCCCCGAGTCGGGGACCTATACCGTGACCCCCGCCGTGCGCGTCAATGGTACTTGGAGCGACATCCTCGTCCAACTTGGCAACGTCAGGTCACTGAAGATGACAGCCGACGACGGCACGCTGACATTCACATCAATTCCCGTCGACATCAACCTCAGCGCTACAGACCTGAGCATCTCGTCGCCCCTCTATAGCGGTGCCGACTGCCAGATTAAAGCCAATATAACCAACAATGGCTCTGACGAATACTATGGCCAACTCATCCCCGTGCTGATGACAATCTCGGGCACCGAAGCTCAGGAAGTTGCCGAGGGCGCAACCCAAACCGTCGACATCCTCGGCGGCCAGACCGAGGCTATGGAGGCTATCGTCAACTTTACCGTCTCGACCCCCGGCACCTACTACTTTGGCCTCGTGACATCGGCCGGCGAAATCATCGGCGACCCTGTTGAAGTCACCGTCGAGCAAACCCCAACCGGAACTTCCAGCATCTCGGCCACACAACCCGTTGCCTCTACCACTGCCGGAACCGGCACAACGTCCGCCGACCCCGCCGTCGTCAGTCCCGCCGACGCTCAATTCTCCTACACCCTGACCGTCAATAGCGGCTACATCTCGGGCTCGGTTGGCGCCTACATCTTCTATGACAATTCAACAGCCGTTCAAATGTTTGGCACCCAGTTCGTCAGCCTCAGCGCCGGCCAAAGCGCCACTATCGATATGGAAGGCTCCCTGACAGGCCTCGACGAGAACCACGTCTACATGATGGTTCCCTGGGACTTCTCAGACAGCAAGCAACTCGGCTATCCCTCCTATTTCAAGGTAACAGACTCGACTACAGGCACTATCGAGGCCGCCGGGCAGAAAGATTTCAGCATATTCCCGACACTTGTCGACGCCACTGCCACCGTGACTGCCCCCGCCGCAATCACCGCCGTTGAGGTCTACAGCACCGCCGGCGCCAACGTGGCAACCGTCAACGGCGACGGCACCGCCGACACCCTTACCCTCGACGTTGCTGACATCGTCCCCGGCATCTATATCGTCAAGATTGCCACCCCCGACGCCGTTAAGACAATCCGCATAATCAAAGAATAGAATTCTTCATAGCACTTGCAACGGTCGCCGCGAGCCCCACGCCCGCGGCGACTTTCTTAAACAAAATTCCCTTTTCATCTGTTAAATATATTGAAATACACTTCAATTATCCTCACTTATGAAAAAGATACTTTTGGGCGCCATTTTCCTCGTTTCAGCTATAGCGGCCACCGCCCGGGTCGTCATCCCTTACAGCGAGATACCCTACAACGTCAACTATCGCTTAGGCTTCATCGATGTCAATATAGCCCGCGGCACCGCCACCATCGAGAGCGACGGCACAACATTCAGCGGCACCATCAACGGAACGAGCATCCCCTGGAGGGGCAAGATTATGTGTGTCAGCGACACCCTTCGGGCGTCGGTAGTCCACCAAGGCGACAATGTAACCGAAAACGTCATCTATCAGAGCGGATGGTATCGCCACACCCCCGAGGAGACCTACAACTGCCCCGACTATAACCCCAACGATCCCGCGTTCTTCAAAAATATCGCCGGACTGGGCGACTATGACGCCTCGCGCAACACTATGGAGGCTATCACCGTTACCGCCGATATGATAGGCATTTATTACCTGGCCCACGCCCTAAACTTCGCCGACATGCAACCCGGCGACCAATACTCATTCCCCATCAACGGCCCCTACAGCAAGCGCCTCGACATCACCTATAACGGCCCCGGCTCATATACTACCGGCAACGGCGAGACAATCGCCACCTACGACTGCACGTTTGAGTACGCCTATGACGGCGCCATGTCAGGCTATCCCGTCGAATGTAAAATCAGCACCGACGGCCGCGTCCCCGTCTTCATGAGCGCCGACCTCATCGCCGGCCACGTCGAGCTCCTCTACGCTCCCTAATCAGATTAGTGTTTACGCCTTTGCCCGTCGCAGGGCGAGTATCGGCGGATAGCGATAAATCGAGCGGGCGCCCTATCCCGGGGCGCCCGCTCTGTGAGGATAACGGCGATGCTGTTTAGTTGGTTAACTGAATCTATAAACTTAAAGGGGGTGTCGCATCACTGCGCCGACATCGCCATGTTGGGGGACTTAACGAATAACGACCTTTGAGGTCTTGTTGCCTTCCTTCTTGATGTAGACGCCGGGAGCCATATTCTCGCCGTCAACCTGAACGCCGTTCATATTGAAGAAGATAGCGGGAACGTCAACTTCCTCGGCCTCAATGCTTTCAAGACCGGTTGTAACCATCTGGGTGGCAAGAGCGTGGAATGTGGGTTCCAAACCGCTTGACTTAGTGTAGTTAGCCTTCAGATAGAGAGTATATTTATCGTTCATGTTGCCTTCGCCAAGACCTTTGATTTCGGGATAGAAATCGTTAACCGATACAGTCTGCTGAGCGCCGTCCGCTTTGATGCCTGATTTCAGCAATACGCCCATGTCGTGACCCTTGTCTTTGTGGGTGCTGAATGAAGTGTTGTTGATGCTTGTAAACGCTCCGGGAACAATGTAGAGGTCATAAGTCTCAACATGATCGTTGTTCTTCGGATTCTTGATAGTAGTGGTAACGATAGCCTGACCTGAGGTCGAAGAAACATCAAGACTATTAATGTTCTGCTCTACATAGTGGGTATACTCGTCTTTCAGATTTATGACAGTGTTATACCAGGGAGAGGTCTGTAGACCAGTAGCGTCGTTTCTTACTTTATAATCATTTACCTTTATTTCAAAGTCGAGGGCTGTTTCCAAATTACCGCCACAAACCTTGTGCCAACGGGATTCGTTAACATGAGAGAATCCTTTAATTTCATAAGAGCCATTAACAGATGCACCAAGTCGAGTGGCAGTAGAAGGGCATATATTTAGCATAAGAATTTGGGTTCCATTCAATTCGCTCTGAATCTCTTGGCTCGGGAAACTTATGGTACCCTTAGTGGTAGAGGTTTTTGTTACATTAGCGCCTACGTCAAAGCGTTCGCTCTCAATACCGACTATACCATAGTATGAACTGATATAGTAGGTAGAATGATGAAGCGCATAACCTGAGCAAGCAAAGTTTACAAGGCTTAAATAATTGTAGTCCCAATTAAAACCGCCCTCTATAGGGTAAGTTCGATTAATACCACCAACCTGGTCGCTTGCCATGCCATTAAATTCATAGGCAGGAATATCAATCTCTATTCCTTCATAATTCGTGACCGTACTTGACGTCATTCTTGAGTTGGAAGATATGGCAAGTTGAAAACGAGGTATTTTTATTGTGTAAATACCATCGTAATATGAGACTGATGCCGTCAAATTACCACTTGACGCGGTGTATCCGTGGGTTCTAGTATTATAGGTTACAGGTTTAATGGTATAATACATACCGGCATAAGCACATGCCGCTCCGGATATTGGGCGGTTGTTGGCGACCATCTTTGCTGTGGATGCGCTGACTGACGTTAATGTCGAGCCTGAAAGTTGAAAAATAATTTCAAGATTACCTTTCATCAATCCATTAATAGAGAGATAACCCTGTGAAGTCTTAGTGATTTTACATTCCCCCGAAGACGCATACTCATAACTGATAGGATCGTATGCCCATTGCGTATCTACTGGTAAAAAAGGGGTTTTCACTGTTTCGAAGGCATAAGAATAGCCGGCATTTGTTCCATTGGCGTTGACTAACTCGTCAACCGTGTAGGCACTCGCAGTTGCGGGCAATAGCAAGGCTAATGCCGACAAGGAGAGAAATAGTAGTTTTTTCATTGTGAATTGTATAATATTAGTAAATCAGTAAATTCTTCAAGTAAACGATTCAATTTTAGCATAAACTGCGTGGCAAAAGTATACAAAAAGTGACACTTTCAATCTTTTAAATAGTTAAAAAGCGTTAACAAATCGTCATTTTGTATATTTTTGTAGTTTTTTAATGAAAAAGCGACGATAACATACGTAATGAATGGAGATTAGAGATTATATAAAGGTGGTATATATGAAAAAAGGCCGTATCTCGCGATAGGGCCTTTTTCTTAATCTACAATCTATAAAAACATATATATTTTGAAAAACGGTTCAGATGAAGGCACCCGCCGGGAGCGGGTGCTTTTAGATGTTGT
>JAFLTK010000262.1 GCA_022511505.1 Muribaculaceae bacterium | reverse complement strand
TGTTGGTGTTGTTGGTGTTGTTGATGTTGTTGATGTTGTTGATGTTGTTGATGTTGTTGATGTTGTTGGTGTTGTTGATGTTGTTGGTGTTTTAATGTTGACGTCAAAATTACCGCTCTCTCCCCATGCTTCAACCCCTATTTCTTTACCAAAGTCGTCTTCGTCGACTTAGGGCGACTATTCCCCGAGTCGCTCCGCCTCGCGACGAGATGCTCAAGCTCCTCGAAGTTGTTTCTATTGGTATCGCGGAGCGATGAAGATTTCATTAACCCCGTACAAGCGCGAAGCGCGCAGTGCGGGGTAGACGCACCCCAACGGGAATTGTCCTGGAGGGACAATCTTTAACCCAACCGACTCTTAACAAGGCGGGGAAACTTTTCGACGTGAAATCTCGTCCCTCCGGGACGATTTTAGAGTTGGTACCCTTCCCCGCACCGCTCGTTGCGCTCGCATGTACGGGGTTAATCAAAGAGATGCCGCTCCGCGGCAATTTAGATTTTACCGGGACGCGATACATCGAGTTATATCATAACTTATATAATAAGTGCGGGAGAGACTTGTCGCGTCCATTCGCGGTACAACAAAAACGAGCGACCTCCCGCATTGGGGACGTCGCTCGTTTCAATATGGTCTTATAATGGAATTATCGAACGATAACTTTTGATGTCTTGTTGCCCTGCTTCTTGATGTAGACGCCGGGAGCCATGTTTTCGTTGTTGACCTGTACGCCATTGGTGTTGAAGAAGGTTGCTTCGCCTTCGGCTTCCTCGGCCTCGATGTTTTCAAGACCGGTGGTAACCATCTGAGTGGCAAGAGCGTGGAAAGTGGGCTCCAAACCGCTTGACTGCAGGTAGTTGGCCTTCAGGTAGAGGGTGTATTTGTCGCTCTTACCCAAGCCCATGCCAATGAGTTCGGGATAGAAGTCGTCGAGTTCAATAGTCTGCTGAGCGCCGGTAGCGGGTATGTCTTCTTTGAGGCATACGCCAAGGCTATGACCTTTGACATTGTGGAAATCAAACGATTCGTCCTGAACGGTTCTATATTCGCCGGGAACGATGTAGAGGTCGTATGACTCAACATAGTTGTTGTTCTTTGGGCTATGGATAGTAGTCTTTACAATAGTCTGACCGGAAACAGGCGACACGTCAAGATCGTTGATAGCCTGCTGAACCGAGTGGGTAAGATCCTGCTCATCAATCTTGATAGTTAGGCTTTTAGACTCACGAGCATACGGATTGCCAAGATAATTAGCATGATAAGTACTGTAAACCTTAATATCCCCAAATTTTAGAGTCTCGGAAGTGGATGTAATAAGGTCGCCACCACAGTTCTTTTCCCAGTAATTTGTCGTGTTATGTGCTGCTTCGTTTGATTCCAGTTCGCCGTACAAACCATATACAGCTCTGGAATCGCTGTCAGAGCAGAGATAGTATCGACTATGGAATAAATCACCTTCTACTTCCCAATAGCCGATATAATCAGTAACATACCAACCACTTGTAACTCTTATTATGTTCCAGAAAATGGGGTGATCAAACATTTGCCCTTGGATTTGCTGTGCGCGTAAAGTAAGGACACCATCATTGTCATAGGAAACGACTACATCAACAGCGTCTGAACCACCGTAACCATCAGCGCCAAGTTCATTAATATAAGCCAAACCGTAATCGAAGAAATTTCGAATTGTATAAGTTTGGTTTACTGGGTCTTTTTCAACGAGCATGTTGTAATTGACCACTTCTCCGTTTGCCTTTACTTCAGTAGCCTTTGCATTGGTATCGTAAATGAAAAGATTAAAAGAACCGTATGCTTCAGCAGAGCCGGTGTTTGATAGGTCTTGAATATAGAAACCATCAGCCCCATTAGAGAAAGAGCAAGAAATTGCTTGCACTCCATTAAGAATACCTAACTGGTTAGAAAGACCTAACGTCGAGGAAGTGAAAGTCCCGGTGTAATGATCATAAAGATCTGCTCTTCGATATTTACCGTTGTAAATGTATTGTTTGTAAGTAACATCATATACGCGTCTACCAAGTTCAAATCTCAACCCTGCCAAGGCTCCTTTGCCTTGATAAGTCTTTCCAGAAGAGTTGATGATTAACCTATCGTTGCTAAGAGTAACAGGTAAGTCAAAAGAGCCCATGAAGTTCTCAAGAATGAGTTCGTTAGCACCGGAACCTTTTTTGATAGTCGCATTCCAAGAACGTTGGCCGAGTCCCGGATGTGAGATTTGTGTACCGGTAGCAAAAACCGCGCAGTTTTTACCTACAAGGTCATCAACCGTGTAAGCATTTGCGGCAGAGGGCGCGAGGAGAGCCACTCCAAAGCACAGGCTGAGTAGAAGTTTTTTCATGTAAATAATGTATAAAGTTGGTAAATCAGTAAATTCTATAGTAAAAGATTAATTACTCATGAATTATCATGCAAAGATACTAAAAATGTATAAAATCCAAAATTTTTTAACAGTTAAAATATGTTAAAATTAATTATTTCTTGCTCTCACATCGTCCAAGTAGGCCATAATCAAGTGTTGCCGGTGGCGAGTCAGTCGAGGGAGTAGGGGGGTAGGGTGGGAATGAAGACGGTCTGGTGCGTGTCATAGTCAACACGGCAGCAGTAGTGGTGCAAACCGTTGGTAACCACGAGGTAGCGAGCGCGCAGAACCATGTTATATCGCGCAATCTGTTCAAAAACCCCGGGGGTGATGTTGACGCTCGGAGCCTTGTATTCGACAATAATGTGGGGTTGAGCGTGAGAGTCAAAAACGACTGTGTCACAGCGCTTTGATGTGCCGTTGAGTTTGACGCCAATCTCGTTGGCAATCAGCCCGGCAGGATAGTGGAGAGTGTCGCGCAGGTAGGCGACAAAATTCTGGCGCACCCACTCTTCGGGGGTCAAGACAACATATTTGTCGCGCAGGGGGTCGCGGATGGTCAGGCCACGCCGAGGGTCTACCCGCCACTGCGGACGGATGGGAGGCAGGTTGAGCGGCACAATGTGCTCCGCGCCTTTGATATGCCGGTTGGTCTGATTCATCTCGCTGCAAAGTTAAAGCATTTTATCGAAAGAATTGAGTCACTCACATAGACAATCCATTGCCTCCCGCAAGAATATGGTCGTCGAGCGACATCGCGGAGCGATGAATATTTCACTAACCCCGTACAAGCGCGCAGCGCGGGGTAGCTGTCCCCCTCAGAGAATCGTCCCGGAGGGACGAGATATCAGTTGGAGCAGGCTTGTCGCTGAAAAGTCGACCCCGCTAAGATGCCGTCAAGCTAAATACTAAATGTTGTCCCTCCGCGGCAATTCCCGGACTCTGTCTCCACCCCGCACTTCGCGCTTGTGGTTATCGTAGTTCACTATCTCTGATTCTTCTTTAACAATTGAACAGTTAATAATTGTTCATCTTTTCAAGTGCAAAGGTAAAAGGGGTTATTGACGCAAATATAATCATTTATTTTGGGACATTAACTTTTTGATTCACTGCGTGTCGAGGAGAGAAACCCCGCGAGGGGTTTCAGATTGTTAGCCCCCGACTAAGGCCGAGGAGCGCCAGCGACGAGCGCCGGTCGGGGGTCAGCTCATCCTCGATCGCCTACCCCGTGAGGGGTTGCACATAAGGCAAAAGATGATTAAATTTGTAGCCATGAGCAAAACACGTATCTTGGTGCATATTGTTTTCAGTACAAAATATCGCCAACCGACAATTTCTTTAGTTCATAAGCGTAGATTGTATGCTTATATTCACGGTATTATCCAAAAATATCGATGTAAAACATTGCGAATTAATGGCCTCGCTGACCATGTTCACATTCTTCTTGACCTTCACCCAAGTGTAGCGTTGGCAATTCTTGTAAAAGAAATCAAGCAATCGACATCTCTCTGGATGAAAAATGAAAATGATTTCAGAAAATTCACCGGATGGAATGAAGGGTATTATGCTGCATCAATCGGTTCAAACGAGGAAGCGGCTTGTGTGCAATACATTATGAATCAAGATGCAAGCCATGGCGAGAAGGATTTTATCACCGAGATAAAACTGTTTGCAATGGAATATCGACTTGATTGGGACGAGCGCGACTGGAGTGCAACTGGAGTGCAACCCCTGCCGGGGTAGATTCTCCTTAGATAACCCGTACCCCCCGACCGGTCTGCGTCGCTGGCGCTCCTCGACCTATGTCGGGGGCTAACAATCTGAAGCCGCTCCGCGGCAATTGCTTGATATCAACGTTTTGCGGATGTTGATTCAGAAATTATTGATGCGGTTGTATAATTCAAGAGATCTTTATCGCGGAGGTTAGAATGTAGCAAGTGGGTGGATTTGGAGTTGAGCGTGGGATTTGTTAATTTTGCGATGAAAATTGGAATTAGTGACCCAAAAATAATCTTTATAGATGAAAGTTGCAGTCTTTTGCTCGTCGCGGGCAGATATTGATAGAATGTGGATTGAAGCGGCCGACATCCTCGGAAATTGGATTGGCGCCGGTGGCGATACGCTGGTTTATGGCGGCGTCTCGTCGGGGCTGATGGAGGTTGTGGCCACGGCGACTCGCTCGGCGGGTGGTCGCACGGTTGGTGTAGTTCCGGCCAAACGAGCATCGGCCGAGAATAAATATAACACGATAAACATCCGCGTCGGGTCGCTGTGCAACCGCAAGGAGACAATGATGCAGTTGGCCGACGTGTTTGTGGCGCTCCCGGGCGGCTATGGAACGCTCGACGAGATTGTGACAACGCTGACGTCGATCATTTTCAACCGAGATAGTCGCCGATTGATTGTACTCAACGCCGACAATGTGTTTGAGCCCCTCAGGTTGCAGTATTATGCAATGATTGAGCACGGGCTGCTTGAGCCGGCGCTGTTAAAGTCGGTGCAGTTTGTCAAAACCATCGACGAGGTTATCGCGTTGCTCGAGCAAGAGCGCGCTGCATGTAGTGACCCCATTCCATGAAAAAGATGAAAGTTTATACTGAAGAAGAGTCGTTGGTTCTTTCACTCGGGAAGAAAGGAACCCCCTTGCGAGATAAGTTTGATGAAGAAATGCAAGAATATCTCTTTGACTTGGCAATCGAACTGGAATCGACGAAAAGTGACAAACAACAGAATGATAGCGAGATATGAAAAAGAGTCTATTATACACTGCAACGGGCGACGCGGGAACGACATCGCTCGTGGGCGGCAAGCGAGTGAAGAAAACGTGTAGCCGACTGGAGGCCTACGGCACCGTTGACGAGCTTAATTCCAACATCGGGTTACTCGAGGCGACGTGGCGCGAGAAGGTCGACGACACCCCGGCGGTGGTGGCGTTGCTCGAGGATATACAGAACCGGCTTTTTGACATCGGGAGCTATCTGGCGACCGATGGCGGGGCTGAACTGAATTGCCGCGGCGTCGACGAGGCCGAGGTGAAACGCCTCGAGGAGAGCATCGACGCTATTGACGGATATGTGCCGCCGATTAACAGTTTTATTCTGCCGGGAGGTAGCCACGTGGCGGCGATTGCCCACGTTGCCCGTAGCGTTGCGCGACGTGCCGAACGCCGCATCTTTGCGCTTGTCGACGAGGGTATCGTCATCGACCCGGCCGTGCTTGGCTACATGAACCGATTGAGCGACCTGCTGTTTGTGCTCGCCCGGCTTGCCAACTATCGCCTCGGTGTCACCGACCGTCCCTGGTGCCAGTAACACATTGACAATCAGCGGCGGCGGAAGTAGTCGTTGTAGATTTTGATACCGGCAACGATGGCGCTGCACGTGAACGTTATCAGGTTGGTGATAAACAGAGGCAAGTTGTCGATGAGCAAGCCCTGCACCATGAAAAACAGGCTGCCCAGGCCCATGAGCAGAAACGTTGGCATCGCGATGCCGTCGGTATCGCGAGTGCGTATTGTGTATATAGCCTGCGGCAAGTAGCCGCCCACCATGCAGACGGCGGCGGCATAGCCAACTATGTTGACCCAGATAGAGAGTGTCATTTGATACAAAGAGTTTAACGTTACTATAGATAGAACGTTATAAGGCTCGATTTTGTTGGAGGGAAGGGGGCGGTTACTTGTCGTCGTCGGCCGCAAATTCCATCAGGTAGGCCTTGATGAAGCCGTCGATGTCGCCGTCCATGACGCCGTTGACGTCAGAGGTCTGGAAGCCGGTGCGGTGGTCCTTGACGCGGCGGTCGTCGAACACGTAGGAGCGTATCTGGCTGCCCCACTCGATTTTCAGTTTGCCGGCCTCGACCTTTGCCTGCTCTTGAAGACGATGCTGCAACTCCTTGTCATAGAGGATTGAACGGAGTTGACGCATGGCGTTTTCCTTGTTCTTGGGCTGGTCGCGAGTCTCGGTGTTCTCGATGAGAATTTCTTCCTGCTCGCCGGTATAGGGGTCGGTGAACTGGTAGCGCAGGCGCACACCCGACTCGACCTTGTTCACATTCTGACCGCCGGCGCCACCGCTGCGGAAGGTGTCCCACGACAGCAACGCCGGGTCGACCTTGACCTCGATGGTGTCGTCGACAAGCGGGGTGACGAAGACCGAGGCAAACGACGTCATTCGCTTACCCTGGGCATTGTAGGGCGAGACGCGAACGAGGCGATGCACGCCGTTCTCGCTCTTGAGGTAGCCGTAGGCCATGTCGCCCTCGACGTTGATTGTGCACGACTTGATGCCGGCCTCGTCGCCCTCGAGCAAGTTGGCGATGGAGGTTTTATAGCCATGTTTCTCGCAGTAGCGCAGATACATTCTCATCAGCATCGACGCCCAGTCCTGTGACTCGGTGCCGCCGGCGCCCGAGTTGATCTTGAGGACCACGCCCATCTTGTCCTCCTCGCGGCGCAACATATTGCGCAACTCCAGCGCCTCGATTTTGGCCATAATATCCTCATACATAGAGTCAATCTCCTCCTCCTCGACCAGGCCCTCCTTGTGGAAGTCCCAGGCAAGTTTGAGTTCCTCGACGCCCGTTTCAATCTCGTTATAGCCGTCGATCCACGCTTGGAGGTCCTTGATTTTCTTCATCTGGGCCTGGGCCTGAGTCGGGTGTTCCCAGAAATCGGGGACGTGGGTGCGTAGTTCCTCCTCCTCGACCTCAATCTTTTTAGAGTCGATGTCGAGATATCTTTTCAGCGCTTCCTGACGCTCAATTGCCTGTTTGAGTTGCTCTTGGGTAATCATAATTAGACCGATTGACTTTACGGCTGCAAAAGTAGCAATTTTCCCCGTAACCTGCAACCATCCATCTTGATTGTCTGTGGCGAGATAGCCTTACGGCCGAGATTTTGCCCCGGTTTTAGCGGTTTTGCTTGGCGGGGTGGGAATTTGTTTGTAAATTTACGGCTACTTTTACCGAATCATTATGGCAAATCCTACTCCAAATCCAAGTTACACGGTTCTGACTCGCGAGATTCAGGCGGGGACGCTTGCGCCCGTCTATCTGCTCTATGGCGAGGAGGGCTATTTTGTGGATTGTCTCGTTAAAATGTTTGAGGACCTTGTCGCGCCCGAAGACCGCGATTTCAATCTATATAATATGTATGGCCAGGAGTCGACGGCGCCCATGGTGATTGAGACGTGTCACCGTTACCCGATGATGGCCGACCGTCAGGTGGTAATTCTTCGCGAGGCCGGGGCAATGAATGGCAACGAAATCAATAAGTTAGCGCCATATATCGAGCACCCGACGGCGTCGACCGTGCTTGTCATCGCCATGCGTGGCCAGAAGGAGGTGAAAGGAAAGGAATTGCTTGCGGCCATTAAGAAACACGGCGTTGTCTATGAGTCCAAGAAGTTGAATGACCGCGATATCGTGACCTACATAAGCAGGATGATAGCCGACAATCGGTTGAACATTGAGCCAAAAGGGTTGGCGATGTTGCGAGACTTTGTCGGCAACGATTTGAGCCGCATCCACAATGAGGTCAACAAACTCTGTGTCGCCCTCCCGGCCGGCGCAACGATTACGCCCGAGGTGGTCGAGAAACATGTAGGAATCTCAAAGGATTACAATAACTTTGAACTCGTTGACGCGCTTGCCGAGAAGAATGTCGCCAAAGCGTTTACAATCGTCTCTTATTTTGCGGCCAATCCAAAAGACAACCCGACTGTTGTGACTGTCACCCAGGTGTTTAACTTTTTCTCCAACCTGATGATATTCCTCTTTAACCCCGACAAGACCCCCGAAGGCCAGAAGAAGGCGCTCGGGCTCAAATCTGACTGGCAGTTGAAGAAATATGTCGCGGCGGCGAGGAACTACAACGCGCGGTCGGTCATCGAGGTGATAGGCGCGATTCGCCGCATGGATACGCGTTCAAAGGGCATCGGGTCTCGTGCGGGCCAGTATGACCTGCTTCGCGACATGGTGTTCAACATCCTGGCGGCGCGTGGCAACCTCGCCGAATATGAATAATTCACCTCTCGCTACGCTCGAGTTGAAGTTTAAAAGTTTATAGTTTAAAGTTTAATGTCAATAAAAAAGCGATGTCGCCGGGGTCGAGCCTTGGCGACATCGCTTTTTATGGGAGGATTGACGGCTTATTGGAGGGTGCCGTTCTGGGCATCCTGAATCATCTTCTCGTTGGCGAGGATGTAGATTTCGACGCGGCGGTTCTGAGCGCGTCCTTCGGCGGTAGCGTTAGAAGCGACATAGTCGGTCATAGGCTTGCCCTCGGCATAGAGGCGGTTGGCAGCGACACCACAGTTGATGAGGTAGTTCTTGACGCTGTTGGCGCGACCGGTAGAAACGCGCTGGTTGACGTCGAGCGAGCCGGTGTTGTCGGTGTAGCCATAGATCTGCACGTCAGTGTCGGGGTTCTGGATGAGCGAGGTGGCAAACTTAGAGAGCTCGGTCTTGGCGCTTGCGCTGAGGTCGGTACCGTTGGTGGGGAAAAGGATACCACCTTCAAAAGTTACTTTGATAGCCTGAAGACCGTTGGCGTCGGTAACCTGCTCGATAGTGGCTGCATTGGCGAGTTGCTGCTCGAGTTCTTTCTGCTGCTTGTCCATGCGGTTGCCGATGAGGGCGCCAATGCCGGCACCAACGGCTGCACCTACACCTGAACCGATAGCGGCACCCTTGCCGCCGCCGATGAGAGCACCTACGCCGGCGCCTACTGCACCGCCGCCACCGCCGCCAATTAAGGCGCCTTTACCGGTGTTGGTGATACCACATGATGAAAGAGTCAGAAGGAGAGCAACTGCGGCTGCTCCACATGCTTTGAATAATTTCATGACGATAATGTTTTTAATATGTATAATAGTTGTATCTGTGACAGAATTTTCGCAAAAGTAGCAAAAATTTTTCTTTTTGGGAAATTTTCATCAAAAAAGGGGCAAAAAGAGGGCACGTCGGGCTTGGTTTTGCTGAAAAAAGCGACATTTGTGAAAAAACAGCGTCTCTGAAAGGTGACTATTTGATTTTTTTCCGTAAGTTTGCACTACCAAATCGCCTTTAAAGCCGGTTTGAGAAAATATCGCTAAGAAATGATAGGTAAACAATCATCTGCTCTAAACGCTCTGTTTCATCTGGGTGCTTTCCTGGCCATGACGGCATGGGGAGCCTCGTTTGTATCGACCAAAGTGTTGCTCGACAACGGGTTACATCCGGCCGAAATCTACATCTATCGTTTCTTGCTGGCCTATCTGCTGATATTGACGGTGTGCCACAAGCAGATTTTCAGCAATTCGTGGCGCGACGAGTTATTGTTTGCCACCTGCGGCCTCTGTGCCGGCTCTATTTATTTCATAGCCGAGAACACCGCTCTGGAGTATACGCTTGCCACCAACGTGTCGCTCATCACGTCGCTGTCGCCAATTCTGACGACAATGATAATAGGCTTCCTCTATAAGAGTGAGCGGCCCGGCAGGGGCTTTATAACAGGCTCATTCTTAGCGTTTATGGGTGTGGGGCTGGTGATATTCAACTCGAGTTTTGTGATAAAGGTCAATCCCATCGGCGACATGCTTTCTCTGCTGGCAGCCGTGTCGTGGGCTATTTATAGCGTGGTGTTGAGGAGGTTGAACACGACTTATACCGTCATGTTTATTTCGCGCAAAACCTTCTTCTATGGCGTGCTGACGGCACTCCCGTTCCTCGCCATTTCGCCCGACTTGGCCCCGATGGAAACGTTGACGCGTCCTGCCGTGTGGGGCAACTTGCTGTTCCTCGGGCTCTTTGCGTCAATGTTTGCCTATGTCATCTGGGCCCAGGCCATCAAGGTGCTCGGCCCCGTCAAAGCCTCCAACTACCTTTATTTTCAGCCGATTATCACGCTTATCGCCTCGGCATGGTTCCTAGGCGAGACAATATCGTTTATCGGCTATGCCGGTTGCACGCTGATAATCGTCGGCGTTTGGCTCAGCGAGTGGCTCGAGCGCCGCAAGATTGTCAAGCGCTCATAATGAATTTATTTGCAGGGCGGGGATGTGATTTCGCGGATTTTTTTCTAATTTTGGCGCCGTAAATCTAATAACCATCAACATCAGCAGCCGATGAAAGTATCCAATCGCCGAAATGAGACGCTGGTCTATGCCGCAGTGTGGCTCGTTGCTATCGTGGTCTATCTTATTGACTTAATGCGTGTTCGCGCTCAACTCGATATGCCGCTGGTCAATGCCGCGCTGTTTGGCCAAATCGCCGGTACGCTGTTGCCTTATATCTTGCTGTTCATCGTCCACAACTATCTGCTTATCCCGCGTTTGCTCTTACGCGGCGATTCAAAGGTCTATGCGTTGTTGACGTTTTGCTCGCTGATGTTGCTCTGGGCGTTCCAGTTTGTCGACTATTTCTATCTGAAAGGTTTCCCGCCCCACCATCTTGGCATCCCCCAACCCGAACACCACGGCCCGACGCGATTGCTGCCGTTGCCGCTGGTGCTCGATTTCATGTATGGCTTGGTGGTGGTAGGTTGCAATCTGGCGGTAGCGCTTATGTTTCAGTGGTATGACGAGAAACTCGAAAAAGAAAAACTGACCAAGGCCCACAGCGAGAGCGCGCTCATCAACCTCAAGGCCCAGATTAGCCCCCATTTCTATATGAACATGCTCAACAACATCCACGGCATGATAGAAATCGACCCCGAGCGCGCCCAGAAAATAGTGCTCGACATGTCACAGTTGATGCGCTATATGCTCTATGAAAGTTCCAAGCCCCGGATTTCTTTGACCCAGGAAATCAGTTTCTTGAGCAAATATATAGAGTTGATGAAAACGCGCTTTGACCCGTCGAGAGTCGACATCAAATATCGGTTCCCTGACGAGGCCTCGATTGCCGACATCACGCTGCCGCCGCTGCTTTTCCTGGTGTTTGTCGAGAATGCGTTCAAGCACGGCATCAGTTATCGTGTTAAATCGTTTATCTCGATTGAGATAGAGGCTGACGATGAGTGTGTCCTATTTCGATGTGTCAACAGCAATCACGCGTCATCGGCGACCGGACGCGACGATAGCGCATCGAGCGGCATCGGCCTTGTCAACATCAGCCGACGCCTGTCGCTGCTTTATGGCGAGCAAGCGGTTTTGACCATCGACGATACCGCTCAAACATATACCGTAACCCTTACACTCCCTCGATATGAACATTAGAACTCTCCTCATTGACGACGAGCCGATAGCTCTCGAGAAATTGCGCAAATATGCCGGGCGCGTGCCCTCGCTCGAGGTTGTCGGCGCGTGTAACAACGGCCTCGAGGCACTCGCGTTGCTTGCCGACACTGAGGTCGACCTTATCATCACCGACATCGACATGCCCGACCTCAACGGCATCGACTTGGCGCGCAGCCTCTCGTCTAATCAATTGATAATTTTCACGACAGCCTACTCTGATTATGCCATCGACGGCTTTAAACTCGCTGCAGTCGACTATCTTCTGAAACCTTACGGCTTTGTTGAGTTCAATCAGGCCATCAACAAGGTTGCCGAGCGTCTGGCCGCCAGACGCTCGCCGGCGGCCGACGACCGACGCCCTGCACCGGCCGATTCGCTCTTTGTCAAGGTAGACCATCGCTATATGCGCATCTCTCTCGACTCAATTCTCTATATCAAAGGCTATGGCGAGTATCTTCAAATCTACACCACCGAGGCGTCGGCCCCATTTGTGACCCTCAGTTCGTTTGCCGCAATAAAGGAGCGGCTCGCCGATAATTTCCTGCAAGTCCATCGCTCTTACATTGTCAACATGAGCCGCATCGGAACCATCGACCGCAACCGCATATTAATCGACGGACACGACGACATCCCCGTTGGCGAGAGTTTCAAGCAACCACTGTTGCAGTATGTCGCGACCTTTGCCGTCGGCAAGGGGACACGATGACGCGCCGCGTTCGTTGAACGAAACGGGGGATTGGTTGAATATTTTTGGGGGGTTATTATTTAAAATGTAAATTTGTAATGTAGTTTTGGGTTTGCAAGTTTATGCAATGGTTTTCAAAATTATGCACTTTCAATTCTTCTATACTAATTATGAATAGCGGAACCTTGAATATGAATAGATTTTCCTTGCTCGGAATAGTGTTGCTGGCGTCGGCCTTGACATCGGCAGCATTCGACGCTTTGCAATTCAATACCACCTCGGGAGCCACTGCCAATATCGGCATGTCGGGCCTGAGCATTAAATTTAACGGCGATAGCCTCGTGGCCG
>JAFLTK010000261.1 GCA_022511505.1 Muribaculaceae bacterium | reverse complement strand
TAGTATCTCCCCACTCAACGAAACCTTCATCTCCCCCCCTCAAAACCTCCCATCACCTCTCCCACCCCTCCCGCCCTCTCCCGCCCTCTCCCGCCCTCTCCCACCTCTCCCAACTCTCCCACCTCTCCCGCCTCTCCCAACTCTCCCACCTCTCCCATCTAATATAAAAAGGTAGGGTGGCTCGTCGGTTAAGACGTGCCACCCTCGATTGAAGTTATGAAGAATGTGTTAGGTTAGAGAGGTTTGACTTCCCAGCCCAGAGCCGATGCGCCCAGAACCGCCGCGTCAGCCTCCTTAAGTTCAGAGGGAAGGATTTTGACCTTGCCTTTGAAGATTTTCAGCATGTTGCGCTCCATCGACTCCTTGAGAGGTTTCATCAGCAGGTCGCCCGATTTTGCCAGACCGCCAAAGAGGATGAATGCAGACGGTGACGAGAAGACGGTGAAGTCAGCCAAAGCCTCGCCCAGAATATTAGCCGTGTATTCAAAGATTTCCTTAGCCATCTTGTCGCCCGCAACCGCTGCGTCATAGACATCCTTGGAGGTGATTGACTCGATAGGGAGGTCGCGCAGCAGGGAAGGCTCGGTGCGGATTTCGAGGAACTCGCGAGCGGTTCGAGCAACGCCCGTTGCCGAGCAGTAGGTCTCGAGACAGCCCGTGCGACCGCAACCACACAGTCGCCCGTTGTTGCGCTTCATAATCACATGACCAAGCTCACCTGCAAAACCATCATGACCATAAACAACCTGACCGTTGATGACGATACCGCTGCCAACGCCCGTGCCGAGTGTAATCATGATAAAGTCTTTCATACCGCGCGCCGCGCCGTAGGTCATCTCGCCGATAGCCGCCGCGTTAGCGTCGTTGGTGATGCGCGTCGGGATGCCAAATTTGTCGGTCATCATTTGAGCCAGAGGTATGGGGGTGGGCCACGGGAGGTTCACGCCATCCTCGATGATGCCGGTGAAATAGTTTGCGTTGGGTGCGCCGATGCCGATGCCGTTGATTTTGCCAACAACGTCGTTGACCTCCATCATGCGGGTCAACTCGCCGTGGAGTTCGTCGATATAATCGTTTATGTTACTGTGTTTTGCGGTCTTGATTGAAGAACTTGCAAGGACAACGCCGCGAGCGTCAACGATGCCAAAGACGGTGTTGGTTCCGCCTATGTCAATTCCAATTACGTAGGGTTTGCTCATAGTTCAAGGGGACTAAAGTGTTTTTGGTGGTATTTTGGTGAATAATCTCTTGTCGATAGTTTGAGAACACAAATATAGTAAAAAAACAATAAGATGGGGGGATTTTGTTTAAAAAAGTTAGTAAATTTGTGCCTATTCATTTAGAAATAGGAAAGGTTATTTAGGTTATTTTAATAGTAAGATATGAAAAATCAGATATTTGCATTTTTGACTATGCTTGGCCTTGCATCAGGGGCAAGTGCAGTAACGTTCGACGAGGTTGTCAACAAAATTGCGGGTCAGTCGGTCGCCGTGACCGAGGCCAACGCCCGTGCCGAGGCTACGGCTCGCTCCGAGGCCACCGCCGGCAATCTCGGCGACACCCAGATTGAGGGCGAATATCTGTGGGGAAAAGAGAATGTCGACAACAAGTGGAACATCGGTGTCAGCCAAAGTTTTGACTGGCCCGGAGTTTACTCTGCCCGACGCCGCGAGGCCGCCGAACGCACCCGCGCCGCTCGCTACGAGGCCGCCGCCACCTTTGCCCAAGAACAACTGAACGCCCGCCTCGCGCTGACCGACTATGTCAACGCCTGCCGCAATATCGAGGTGCTCGCCGAGGTCGATGACTATCTCAACGCGTTGATGAAGGATGTCGCCTCGACAGGTGACAGCGAACTGACCGTTCTGGATATCAACAAGATGAAGATTGAACACGCCCGGTTGAAGTTGCAGATTCTGCAATGGGAGGACACGCGCGGAGAGGCCGTTGCTACCCTGCGCGCCATCGCGCCTACCGAGGATGTCGCCTCAATCATTTCGACGCTCGACCCGGTCTATCCCGTCTACACCCTCCTTGCCCCTGCCGACTATGTGACCGCCATCAACAACGACAACCGCGTCAAGTCGCTCGAGTCGACACTCGAAGCCACCCGCCGCGCCACCTCGGTAGCCGCCCGCGAGGCCCTGCCCGGTTTCTCGCTCGGCTATGTCCACGCCTACGAGGAGCAGACCCATTTCAACGGCCTCAGCGCCGCCATCACTCTGCCGCTATTCTCTGCGCGCGGCAAGAAAGCGGCCGCCGTCAGCGAGACATTTGCCGCCTCGACAGCCGTCGTCGCCCTCCGCTCAAGCCTCGAAGCCGAGATTGTGTCGACATGCCAACGCGCCCGTCGCCTCAAAGAGAGCATAAACGACCTTGCGCCAGTCTTTGACACACAAAACAACGTCGCCCTGCTTCAAAAAGCGCTCAATGGCGGTCAAATCTCGCGTCTCGAGTTCCTGACCGAACTGACCTACATCCTCAACGCCAACCAAACCTACCTCGACCTCCTCTATCAATACAACCTCGCCATGGCCCGCCTCTGTCGCTACAACTAAAACCTTAATTTCGACACAATAAACGGGGGAGTTTTCAGTTAGAATTAATAGAGAGATTTATATCATACATAACCAATTATCTGAACGCTAAATGAAAAGAATTTTGATGCTGATGCTTGTCGCCATTATCGTTGGCGCAGTCAGCGCCGTGGCCCAAGTGGTCACCGTCACGCCTCAACCGCTCCAGCAGTCGAGCCGCGACATCACCATCACTTTCCACGCCGACCGCGGTACCGCCGGTCTAAAAGGTTACACCGGTGACGTCTATGCCCACACCGGGGTCATCACTTCGCTCTCGGGAGGACAATGGCATTATGCGCCATCCTGGGGCGACAACAGTGCGAAATATAAGTTGAAACGTGTTGATACCGACGTCTATACGCTGACTATTCCTGACATCAACCAATACTACGGTATCACCAACCCCGCCGAGACGGTGTTAAAGCTCGCGTTTGTGTTCCGCTCTGCAGATTGTAGCCGCGAGGGCAAGGAAACCGGCGGTAAAGACATCTTTGTCGACGTCGCCGCCCCGGGGTTTGCCCTCCAATTAACCTCCACCCCCTCAACAACCCTTGTCCAAATCCCATCGACCGTAACATTCACTGCTTCAACCACTTCATCAGCCACAATCGAGATAAGTGTCAACGGAACTGTCGCCGCTAAGGGGTCAGGGACCTCGCTAACCCACTCCGTTGACTTCACCAAGGCCGGCGACTACACCGTCACCGCCCGCGCCACCGATGGAGCCGGTCAGACCATGACCAAAACCCTCGACATCGCCGCAATAGGAGCCGCGACCGCCCGCACCTACCCCGGGGGCACTCCCCGCATGGGCGCCGTGACTGCGGCCGACGGGTCGGTAACATTCTGCATCGCCGCCCCGGGTAAAAATTCGGTCATCCTCGTGCCGTCGTGGGACGATTATAAAGTCCTGTCGGCCAACGCGATGTATTACCACGACCATCAAGGTATCCGCTATTTCTGGACAACCGTAAAGGGTTTGTCTAAGGGTGTTGATTACCCCTATTATTATCTTGTCGACGGTCAAACGAAGGTTGCCGACCCGTGTGCCTCCCTTGTCCTCGACCCGGAGAACGACCGCCGGCTCGACCCGACAGTCTGGCCCGACATGCCCCAATATCCTCTGGATAAATTCAACGACACCCACCTCGCCGTCTATCGCAGCGACATGGGTGCCTATTCATGGAGAGTCGATAACTTTGAGATACCCGACCATGACGACCTGATTATCTATGAGTTACTCCTGCGCGACTTCACCGGCACCGAGGGTCAAGCCAACGCCGAGGGAACGCTGCGCGATGCAATCGACAAAATACCCTACCTACACGCCCTCGGGGTCAACGCCGTCGAGTTAATGCCGATTATGGAATTTTCGGGTAACAACTCGTGGGGCTACAATCCCAATTTCTATATGGCCCCCGATAAAGCCTACGGGTCGCCCGCCGACTACAAGGAGTTTATCGACGAGTGCCACCTCCACGGCATCGCCGTCATCCTCGACATCGCCCTCAACCATGCCGACGGTCACGCCCCCTGGTATCGCATGTATCCCGCCGGGTCAAACCCCTTCTTCAATCCGACTGCACCCCACGACTACAGCGTGTTCAACGACTGGCGCCAGGAGTATGCGCCCGTTCAACTCTACTGGAAAGAAGTCATCGACCACTGGATGCAGGAGTATCGCGTCGACGGTTTCCGCTTTGACCTCGTCAAAGGTCTCGGTGACAGCGACTCCTACGCCAAAGGAACCGAAGCCTACAACCCCTCGCGTGTCGCCAACCTTAAACGCCTCCACTCCTACATCACCGCCAACAATCCCCGCGCAATCCACATCAACGAGGGATTCATGACCCCTCAGGAGGAAACCGAACTCGCCGCCGACGGCCAGTTACAGTGGTATAACGTCAACGGGAACTCATGTCAGTGGGCCATCGGCAACGCCTCCAACCTGCGCGATTTCTATGCCGCCGAGAGCAAGCGCCCCGTCGGCTCGACCGTCTCCTACGCCGAGAGTCACGACGAGCAGCGCCTCGCCTATTTCCAGAACAGCAGCACGTCGGCCCCCAACGCCCTGCGATACACCCTCGGTGAACGCATGCCCCGCCTCGCCTCCCTCGCCGCGATGATGCTTCTGACCCCCGGTAGTCATTTGATTTGGCAGTTTGGCGAACTCGGTGACGACCAAAACAACAAGAATGGTAACGACAACAATACCAACCCCAAACGCGTCGTCTGGAGCCATCTTGACAACACCCATCGCGGTGCCTTGAAACAGTGCTATCAGGACCTGATTTGGATTCGCCGCGCCAACCCCGACTTGTTTGACGACGACGCTTCGGTCAACCTCCTGACGACCGCCGCCGACTGGGCCTCGGGTCGCTTCATCCACGTTGCCAAGGGAGGTCGCGAGATTCTGCTCGTGGTCAACCCCTATCACGACTCGCCCCGCACCCTCTCCCGCACCGTCTCCTCGCTTTCCGCCTCCAACTATGCCATCCTGAGCAGTAGCGCCGGTGTCGGGAACTCGGCCGACGTCCGTTTCAACGGCAACAACGTCACCGTCACCGTCCCCGCCAACAACTACATCGTGCTCGGCACCCTCGACACCGCCGGCGTCGACGACATCACCACCGACCTCACCCCGAGCGTCAAAGTCACCGGCACCGTCGGAGTAATCACCATCTCGGGTCTCAACGACGTTGCCCACATCTTCACCCTCGCCGGAACCCGCGTCAAGAGTGTCACCGCCGATGCAACCGTCGCCGTTGAGCCGGGTATCTACATCGTCAGCGCCGACGGAATCTCATCCAAAGTCATCGTCAAATAACCATCACCCGAACAATCATATCCCCCCATAACCAATCGATTCATGAAATCCCTAAAGAGAATCATCAACACCCTCACCATCACCACCGCCATCGCCGCCATCGTTTTAACCGCCTGTGGAAATCATGGTGACACACCTGCCGACCGTATCATATACTCCTGTGACGCCTACACCGTCACCTCCGACAGTGTCATCCAAGGTGATTTCGTTGCCAAAGCCCTGAGTCCCACCGAGATTGTAACTAATTATCGCAGTAGTGAGACCTCGGGTGCGTCGCCCCTTGTCAACTTCCGATTCTCTTTAAACTCGCGCGACAACGAGCCCACCGCCGGTCGCTCCCACGTCGCCGTCATCACCCCGGGGGTCGACAATGATACCATCTATGGTTTCGGAGTCATCGGTGACGAGCCCGTCGGGTCGTCGGTAGCCGGTGACACCCTGCCGGTCAACACGCCGTGGACCGTGCGACTCGACATGCGCCCGGTGCTCCGCTCCTTTGACCGCCACGGTTACTACGTCGCCGCTGCCGGTGACACAATCTTTGCCGACGACTTCAAGGGTGTATGGATAGCCGGTAGTGTCGACCCGCTCAACTGGGATTTCGAGAATCTGTATGGGAAACATGACCGCCGCCTCGAGGACCGCGGTGACTCTATATTTGAGGTCACGCTGACTGTCAATCCACCCGTTGCGTCCCGTCCCGACCCGACGGGCTGGCGCGTCGACTCGGTCAACACAGCCTTCCCGCGCTATAGTTCTGACCAACTGCTCGTCGACGCGCTTTATAACATGTCAATCGACGAACTCCACTCCAACCTGCGACCCGATGGTGCCTACCGCGCCGGTCGCGAGTGGGACGGGGTCTGGACACGCGACGTTTCCTATTCAATCTACCTCGCCCTCGCCTACCTTGACCCCATCGGGTCGATGAACTCGCTGCGCGCCAAGGTCAAGAACGGTCGCATCGTTCAAGACACCGGCACCGGCGGCGCATGGCCCGTGTCGACCGACCGCGAGGTATGGGCACTTGCCGCCTGGGAAATTTACACCGTCACCGGTGACAAAAAGTGGCTCAGCGAAGCCTTTGACATCATCGGCCGCTCGCTCGACGACGACCTTGCCGTTGCATGGAATCCGCTGACGCGACTCATGCACGGTGAGCAGAGTTACCTCGACTGGCGCGAGCAGACCTACCCCCGATGGATGCAACCTGCCGACATATTCGAGTCTATGTGCCTCGGAACCAACGTTGTTTTCACCCGCGCCTTTGACGTCATGGCCCTCATGGCCGCCGAGCTGGGCCACGACCCTGCCGAATACTCCCTGATGGCCTCGACGATGCGCGACGCCATCAACGACCTCCTCTGGATTCCCGACAAAGGTTACTACAGCGAGTACCTCTATGGAAGCGTCTACCCGATTCAGAGTCAAGCCACCGACAACCTCGGCCAGTCGCTCGCCATCCTCTTTGACGTCGCTCGCCCCGAGATGGCCACATCGGTCATCTCTCGCACGCCCCAGGGTACCTTCGGAACACCCTCGGTATTCCCCCAGATGGCCGACATCCGTCCCTACCACAACGACGCCTGCTGGCCATTCGTACAAGCCTACTGGAATCTCGCCGCCGCCAAAACCGGTAACATGACCGCACTCAACGCGGGTCTCGGTGCAATATATCGCGCTGCCGCCCTTTTTGCCACCAACAAGGAACTATTTGTCCACTCAACCGGTGACTACCGCGGGACTGCCGTAAACTCCGACGCCCAGTTGTGGAGTTGCGCCGGTCAACTCGCCATGACGTTCCGCGTCATCGCCGGTATGACCTTTGAACCCACAGGTATCAAGTTCAAACCCGTCGTCCCCGCCGCACTGACCGGTGACAAAAAAATCACCGACTTCAAATATCGCAACGCCACCCTCGACATCACCGTCTCGGGTACCGGAACACAAATCGCCTCGTTCACCCTCGACGGTAAAGAAACCGCCCCGCTCCTCCCTGCCGACATCCAAGGTCATCACTCCATCATCATCACCATGACCCATCCCGTCGACCTGCCAGACCCCGGTAAAATAACCATCCTCCCCTCAACCTTCATGCCGCCCACTCCGGTTGTCACTTGGAGTGCCGACAACCTCGTTGCCCGCATCGAGAACCACTCCCCCGGAACAACCTACAACCTGCTGATTAACGGAACGATACACAACACCTTTGACACCGACACCTTCCGCCTCGACCGCCCCGCCGCCTTCGAGACCGTCGCCTTTGTCCCCCTCAGCAAGGAGGGTGTCGCCGGCTTCTCGATGCGTCCCCGCTTTGAGATTCCACAAGGTGCAATCACCATCATACCCGCCGCCTCGATAGCTCGCGGAGGCACTTCGCTCATCAAAGACAAGAAAAAAGCCGAACGATTTGTCGAACTGACCGTCAACCGAAACACGCGCCTCCGGTTTGAATTTGAAGCCCCCGAGGACGGGACTTATCTTGTCGACGTTCGATATGCCAACGGGTCGGGACCAATCAACACCGAAAACAAGTGTGCCATCCGCACCCTCACGGTCAACAACGAGCGTGCCGGCGCAATCGTTATGCCACAGCGCGGAACCGACGAATGGCTCTCGACCGGCTTCTCAAACATGATTCCCGTCCGCCTGAAAAAAGGTACAAATAGCATGGCGATAGAATATTTGCGCCCGTCAAACGTTAATATGAATGGAGAGGTCAACACAGCGTTGATCGACTACATCCGTGTTATACGTCAATGAAAAGAATTGGAATATTAAGCGACACCCACTCGTGCATCGACCCGCGATATGGGAAATACCTTGCCGAGTGTGACGAAATATGGCACGCCGGCGACGTTGGCGACATCGACGTCGTGGCCTATCTCGAAGGCCTCGGCCCACGCCTGCGCGCCGTCTGTGGAAACATCGACCATGGAACAGTGCGCCGCCGTTTCCCCGAGGTCGAAATCTTTGAGCTCGAGGGTGTTAAGGTCTATCTGACCCATATTGGCGGCTACCCGCGCCGCTATGCCCCCGGAGTGAAAGAATCCCTGCGCCGCGAGCGCGTCAAACTGATGGTCGCCGGTCATAGCCACATCCTGAAAGTGATGTATGACCCCGAACTCGACCTCCTCCACGTCAACCCCGGCGCGGCCGGCTACCACGGCTGGCAGAAACAGCGAACCCTCATCCGCCTCACCCTTGACAACGCCACCATCCGCGACCTCGAGGTCATCGAACTCGCAAAACAACTTCATCATCAATAACCATCACCCGCCCTTGATTTTTGTCTCCGGTATGAGCCCGAAGGGCGAAAATTCCCTAATCAACAATAACAACATCAACAACAATAAATGAAACTCACCCATCTCTTAACAATCATCACAATATCCCTCCTTGCCCTCTCAGCCTGCAAGACAACCGAAGCCAACTATCGCGCAGCCTACGAAAGCGCCGTTGCCGGTCGCCAAGGGTCATCACCCCTCGAGGGAACAATCTACAACCAATTCCGGCAGAACGCAACAACGCGTCAATTCCGCGTCGGTAACGACACCATCGGTGTGCGCTTCGAGAACATCGGGTTCCCCTCCGACGGTGGTGCCACCCGCGACGATATGCTACACTACAACATCGTCGTCGGTGGTTTCAAACAGATTTTCAACGCCAAGGCAATGCGCGACCGCCTCAACGACACCGGTGACTACAACGCCTTCGTCGTCAACACCCGCGAGCCCCTCTACTATGTCGTCGCCTTCACCACCGACTCCCTCGAACTCGCCGGTCAACACCTCGACACCATCCTCCAATCACCACCCTTCCCAATGCGCGACGGGTACCCCTTCATCCTCCAACCCACCCACCTCCGCTAATCCCCCTCTCCCCGAAAATCGGAACAGGAAAGGAGTATTTGGATTTTTTTTACTAATTTTGCACTACAAACCCTCCGTCATGTTACAATTTCCACTGCAACATGTCCTGATTTCCCAAAACACATTATGAATTTCACAAGACTTTATCTTGTTTTAGGAATTACGGTTTTCGTGCTCACTCTGGGACTCGGTTCCGGATGCTCGGGAAGTGAGACACGCTATGAGTCTGAGGTCGATACCGTCTCTGCCGAGGATGTTGATGGTGCGCCCCTAATTCAAGAAGAAACTCTCATCACCGACACCGTTCCCCCCAACAAGCCAACCCTACCTTCCCGCCGATTCAAATCTGCAAGTGAAGCACTTACATTCATCGAGGAGTCAGCAGACGCCGACAAGTACCGTCAGGGTATCATTGTCGACATGATCGACGATTGCCTCGACTATGCCGACCGCTTGCTCAGCAACACCCACGACCATTTCATCGTTGTCGACAAAGCGTCGATGCACGTAATCCTCTATGACCGCTTTGGCCGCGAGGAGAAAGCCTACCGGATGGCGTGCGGCAAGAATTATGGAACAAAACAGCGCAAAGCCGACTCACGAACGCCCGAAGGTATTTTTTATGCCGTCGGTATCTATGACTCGACCGACTGGCTGTTTACCGACGACAACGGTGTCACCAGCAAGGTGAAAGGGCAATTTGGACCGCGTTTTATCCGTCTTTCAACGCCTCAGATTGGTATACACGGAACCCGCTCGCCCGGTTCACTTGGGAATCGTGTGTCCCACGGTTGCATCCGCATCTCAAACGACAATATCCGCGAACTCGCCAATATTATCGACCCGGGGACGCCCATCATCGTCAACCCGTCGCAACGCGACATGACCGTAAACCGTGCCGCCGGTATCGACAAGCCTTTCATCAGAACGGGTCGCTCTAAGTTGCCCGATGAGGAGGCCATCGAGGCTGGCGCCGAGAAGATACGCCGACAGGATTCCATCGCTGCCGCCCGCGTGGCCGATTCGATAGCCGCCGCGGTTAACGACTCTGTTGCTAAAGCATTTGAAGCCGACAATCTCGACGATCAACATAACGACTCGGTAAAAACTGCAATTCACCAAGATGAGTAACAAAGAAGTATACGGTCTTTTCAACGACAGTTTTCCGCCGGTGCTCGACGGGGTCACGCTGACGGTACAGAACTACGTCCGCTGGCTCGTTGACCGCGGATTGCCCGTGACGGTCATCACGCCTTGGAACCCGTTTGACCCCGCCCACCCTGATTTTGAAATGCACCGCTACTTCTCGCTGCCCATCTACAACCGTCACCCCTACCGTTACGGATACCCGCGTGTCGACCCGTTCATTTGGTACAACGTTCGCCGCACCCCGTTCAAGATTGTCCACGCCCACTGCCCGTTTTCATCGGGCCGCATTGCGCGCTATGCTTCTCGTTATCACTGTGTTCCGCTCGTTGGTACTTTCCACTCCAAATATCGCACCGACCTTGAACGCTCGTTGCCTGCGTGGGGTGTCAGATGGCAGATGAAGCGCATCCTCGACTTCTACAACGCTTGCGACGAGGTTTGGATACCACAGGCGGCAGTTGAGGATACCATCCGCGAGTATGGCTACCGCGGTCAGCTCAGAGTGGTCGACAACGGTAACGACCTCGCCGGTGACCTCGGCGGAGACCTCGCTACCGTCAAAAGCGAGGCCCGCCGTCGGCTAAACATCCCCTCCGACCGACTAACTTTACTCTTCGTCGGTCAACACATCCGCGAGAAAGGGGTCCACATCATCATTGACGCGCTCGGACTCCTCAAAGACAAGGTCGACTTTGAGATGCACTTCATCGGCACCGGCTATGCGACCGACGAGATGAAACGCCACATCGTCTCGCTCGGACTTCATGACCGCGTCACGCTCCACGGTGTTCTGACCGACCGCCACCTGCTGAGTGACTACTACGCCGCCGCGTCGCTCTTTCTGTTCCCCTCGATGTATGACAACGCGCCCCTCGTGGTCCGCGAGGCCGCCATGGCCGGGACCCCGTCTATACTCCCCCTTGGATCAACAGCCGCCGAGGTCATTGTCAACGGTAGCAACGGCTTCCTAACCGACGCCACCTCAGATGCCTACGCATCGCTTATCTCCCGACTTGACGCTGACCGCGACATCATCGACACCGTCGGTGCCGGTGCCCGCCAATCGCTCGCCCGCTCGTGGGACGACATCATGAACGAAGTTTTTGACCACTATCAACGCATCATCCGCGACTATGGAAACCGACACCGCTAACTCCGCTCCCCGACACCTCGGTCTCAAGATAGCAGCACCAATCGTCATCGGACTCGCCGTCGTGGCATGGCTGTTCCATCGCGAATTTAGCGTAAAAGTCTGGGAATCAATACATTTTGACACCCACATTATCATCGCCATCGCGCTCGCATGGCTATTCATGATAGGACGCGACTTTGGCCTCAGTTGGCGATTTCGCGCCATGACCGACCGCCAATTGACATGGGGACAAGCAATACGTGTCAACTTGATGTGTGAATTTACGTCGGCCGTGACACCCTCGGCCGTCGGGGGCAGCACGCTCGGCATGGTGTTCATGAACCGCGAGGGGATTGAACTTGGACGCGCTACAACGCTGATGATGACCACGTTACTGCTCGACGAACTGTTTTTTGTCGTCGCTCTACCGATTGTCATCACCACCGTCGGCTACAGCGAACTGTTTGACTTCCACGCCTCGGGAGGAGTGTTCTCAATGGGATTGCAGACAGTGTTTTGGATAGTCTATGGTGCCGTAACCCTCTGGACCACACTGCTTTTCCTCGGTATTATCGTCAAACCGCGCGGTGTTGCCTCTGCGCTGTCGTGGGTGTTCAGCCTGCGCCCGCTGCGCCGCTGGCACGGCAAGGTCACTGCGCTCGCCGACAATATGGTCGCCACCGGTAACGCCCTGCGCCACCGCTCGTTGCGCTGGTGGGCCGAGGCCTTTATGGGGACCGCTCTGTCGTGGCTGTCGCGTTACCTCGTCGTCAACGCTCTGTTTTGGGGATTTGCACCGGCAGCCAATCAGCTCGTGGTGCTCGGACGCCAGTTTGTCGTGTGGATAGTGCTCATGATAAGCCCCACACCCGGTGGCAGCGGTGTCAGCGAGTGGCTGTTCACCCAGTACTATGGCGACCTGCTCCCCAATCCCTCTATCGCCCTGATTATCGCCCTGTTCTGGCGCATCATCAGTTACTATGTCTACCTCATCATCGGTGCATTCCTCGTCCCGACCTGGTTTGCCCGCAAAACCAAGAAAAAGCCATGAAACACTATCTATCTCTTCTCGTCGCGGCTCTGTTAGCCGCCCTGTCGTGTCACGCCGAGCCAACGCGCGTCTATCAACTCAACCTCGACGACGAAATCGGCTCTA
>JAFLTK010000260.1 GCA_022511505.1 Muribaculaceae bacterium | reverse complement strand
GCCACGACCAGGCGCTCGTTGGCGACAAGACGGTGATATTCAGACTGATAGACGACCACATGTATTGGCACATGATGGTTGGCGACGACGACATGGTAGTTGCCCGCGGCATGGCTCTCCACAAGATGATACGCCTCGTAACGCTTGCCACCATCAACGGCGGCTATCTCAACTTCATGGGCAACGAGTGGGGACACCCCGAGTGGATTGACTTCCCGCGCGAGGGTAACGGCTGGAGCCACAAGTATGCCCGCCGCCAGTGGAATCTGGTCGACGACCCGTCGCTTAAGTATCAGTATCTCAACAACTTTGACAACGACATGATACATCTCGTTGGCGACGTGAAAAAATTCCAGAACCTTGAAATCCGCAAACTCATTGACAACGACGGCGACCAGATACTGGCTTTCATGCGCGGCGACCTGGTGTTTGTGTTCAACTTCAACCCCGTGAAATCGTTCATGGGCTACGGACTGCTTGCTCCGCAAGGCGAGTATGAACTCGTGCTCGACAGCGACAACGGCCGTTATGGCGGCTTTGACAACGTCGACGACGTTCAGCATCATTTGACCCAGCCCGACCCGCTATATATCGACCAAGACAAGGGGTGGCTGAAAGTCTACATCCCGGCTCGCTCGGCACAGGTTTATCGCAAAGTTAAACGCCGCGGACGGCCGAAAGGATGCGCAAAGGGTAATGTCAAAACAACCCCAAAGAGCGCCGACAAGAAATGAGGGCGCCTATCTTGCTGATATTCATGCTTGTCACGATTCTCGCCCGTGGAGCCGAGCGAGACGTTACGGCATTCAACGCCGCGGGCGGGATAACGCTCGCCGGCACGCTTAGCGTTCCCGACGAGCGAAAGCCTCGCGGTGTGATTGTGATGGTCACCGGCAGCGGAGCGCAAGACCGCGACGAGACCATCATGGGCCACCGACCGTTTAAAACGCTCGCCGACAGCCTCGCCGCCAACGGGTGGGCGACGCTCAGGATGGACGACCGCGGAACCGGGCAAAGCACCGGCAAGTTTGAGGGCGCGACGACCGCCGATTTCATTACCGACGTCGCCGCGACCGTTGCCGCGGCCGACTCTATTTTTCCCGACCTGCCGCTCGGCATCCTCGGCCACTCGGAGGGCGGCCAAATTGCCTATCGCATGGCCGGCAACCCGTCGGTCGACTTCATCGTCACCCTCGCCGCGCCGGCATGGCCGGGCGATTCCATCATCATGAGCCAAACGCGCGCGCTCGCCGTGGCGCAAACAGGACGCTGGGACCGTGAGGACACGCAACGCCAACTGCTCAATATTGTCAAGAGCGACCTCCCTACCCTGTATGCGCGCATTGCCGTCACCGACGTGATGCGCCAGGCCCTTGGCGACGCCATGGCGCTACCTGCTGTTGCCGAGCAGGTTAATGCCCAAGTCGACGCAATCCTCTCGCCATGGTATCGCGCGTTTATCAAATACAACCCGGCCGACGACATCACCGCCGTCGCTGTCCCGTGGCTCGCCCTCAACGGAGAGCGCGACACCCAGGTACTTCCGGCCAACCTCGTCACAATCGCGTCGCTGAACCCGCGCGCCGTTACCGTCTTGCTTCCCGGCTTGAACCACCTGTTTCAGCAATGTGGAAGCGGACTTGTGACCGAATATGCCAGCGCGGGCCCGACGATGACCGCCCCCGTGATCTCCACAATAATTCAATTTCTCAATAATCTACCATGAAAATCTCCAAAATCTTAATAACCACAGTAATCATCTGTCTATCAGCCATCTTGGCGGCTGCTCAAACGGCGGTTTACCTCGATGTCAACGCTCCCGTTGAAGACCGTGTCGAGGATGCCCTAAAGCGCATGACACTCGACGAAAAGATTGCGATGACCCACGCCAACGGCAAATTTTTCTCGCCCGGAGTGCCGCGCCTC
Organism: Muribaculaceae bacterium; assembly: GCA_022511505.1. Taxonomy (GTDB): domain Bacteria; phylum Bacteroidota; class Bacteroidia; order Bacteroidales; family Muribaculaceae; genus HGM05190. The sequence continues at coordinate 10,794 of JAFLTK010000260.1, read as the reverse complement.
GGCATTCCCGGCCTCATGATGAGCGACGGCCCCCACGGCGTACGTGCCGAAATCAATTGGAACAACTGGGGATATGCCGGATGGACCACCGACTCGGCAACCGCCTACCCGGCGCTGACCGGACTCGCGGCAACTTGGAACCGCGACCTCGCTCGACGCTATGGCACGAGCATCGGTGCCGAGGCTCGCTATCGCGGCAAGAACGTATTGCTCGGCCCGGGCGTAAACATCTGTCGCACACCGCTTAACGGCCGCAATTTTGAGTATATGGGCGAGGACCCGTATCTCGCCGGCGAACTGGCCGCCGAGTACATTCAAGGCGTGCAGAGCAACGGCGTGGCCGCTTGCGTCAAGCACTATGCGCTTAACAATCAGGAGAAATGGCGCGACAACATCGACGTCACTGTCGACGAGCGCACACTTAACGAACTCTATCTGCCCGCGTTCCGCAAGGCCGTTCAGGACGGCGGAGCATGGAGCATCATGGGTGCCTACAACAAGGTCAACGGTCAGCACTGCTGCCATAACGAGTTGTTGCTCAACACTATCCTGCGTGGACAATGGGGCTTTGACGGTGCCGTTATTACCGATTGGGGTGGAGCGCACGATGCCCGCGAGGCTGCGCTCAACGGCCTCGACATCGAGATGGGCAGTTACACCAACGGACTGACAACCGAGAGCGCGTTTACCTACGATGATTACTACCTCGGCAAGCCCTACAAGCAACTGCTACTCGCCGGCGAAGTCCCGATGTCGACCCTTGACGACAAGGCCCGCAACATCCTGCGACTGATTATGCGCACGTCGATGAACGGCAGTCAGCAATATGGCTCGCTGGCGTCTGACGAACATCTCGCTGACGCTCAGGCGATTGCCGACGAGAGTGTTGTCCTGCTCAAAAACAACGGCATCTTGCCCCTCGACCCAAAGGCCGGGAAGCGCGTGCTCGTTGTCGGTGAAAACGCCACTCGCAACCTCTGCAAAGGCGGCGGCTCCAGCGAGTTGAAACCGCGCGTGCTTGAAACTCCACTCGAGCACCTCGTCGCTCGCTATGGCAACGTCACCTACACCCCCGGCTACCGCTCAGGCAAAGCGATGTATTCAAGCGCCGAGGAGATACCCGAGACCGAGCTCGACTCGCTGCGTCAGGTCGCCGTTGACCTCGCCCGCGAGGCCGATGTCGTTATATATATAGGTGGCATGAACAAAAACGCGTATCAGGACTGCGAGGCATCAGACCGCGCAGACTTCCATCTGTCCTACAAGCAAGACCAACTGATTGCAGAACTTGCCGCCGCCAATCCCAACATCATCGTGGCCAACATCTCGGGCAACGCCTACGCCATGCCGTGGCTCGACCGCGTCCCGGCCGTCATCCAGAGTTGGTATCCCGGCTCGGTTGGCGCCCGCTCGCTCGCGGCCGTCATTGCCGGCGACGTCAACCCCTCGGGCAAACTGCCGTTCTCGTTCCCCGTGCGCCTCGAAGACAACAACGCCCACGCCAAGGGCGCCCTCTCCTACCCCGGCATCGAGGACGCCAACGGTCCGCGCCAGGAGTATCTCGACGGCATTTTCGTCGGCTACCGTCATCACGACACCAATCGCGTCCCGGCGCTCTTCCCCTTTGGTTACGGCCTGAGTTACACTACTTTCAGTTATGGCAAGCCCTCGGTATCGTCGAGCGACATCGTCGACACCGTCACCCTGACCATCCCCGTGACCAACACCGGCAACCGCCCCGGCAGCGAGACCGTGCAACTCTATGTCGCCGACCTAAAGAGTTCGCTCCCGCGACCTGCCAAGGAACTCAAAGGCTTCAAGAAAGTCGCCCTCGAGCCGGGCGAGACCGCCAATGTCGAGTTTGTCGTGACGCTCGACGACCTAAAGTTCTACGACCCCGCTCGCGGCGGTTGGATTGCCGAGCCGGGCAAATTCAACCTACTTGTTGGCGCCTCGTCGGCCGACATTCGCGCCACCGTCCCCATCCGTCTTAAATAATTCAACTTTTGCAGGCGAAAGTTGAAGTTTAAAAGTTTAACTATCAACTTTAAGGCAGGCGAAACTTCAATAACAGAATATGAAATTCCTATCGAGAGTTCTTCCGTTCATTCTTCCGATACTCCTAATGTCCTGTGGCTCGGCAGAGTCAAAGAAAACCGCGACCGACCATACGACCCAAAACGACCTCGACGGAGCACCGACATTCAACGCCGACAGTGCTTTCAGTTATATTGTTGCACAAGAAGCCTTTGGTCCTCGCGTGCCCGGTAGCGCGGGTCACAAGGCTTGCGCCGAATACCTGACGTCGTTCATGGCCGAGAATACCGACACCGTCATTACCCAGCGCGGAACCGTCACCGCCTACAACGGCGACCGCCTCCCCATTGTCAACATCATGGGCCGCGTCAAGCCCCAACTCAAAGACCGCGTCCTGTTGCTCGCCCATTGGGACACACGCCCCTGGGCCGACGCCGACCCCGATGAGGCTAATCACAATCGGCCCATCAACGGCGCCAACGACGGCGGTAGCGGCGTAGCCGTCATCATGGAGATTGCCCGACAGTTGAAGACGCTCGACCTCCCCGTCGGTGTCGACCTGTTGCTGGTCGATGCCGAGGACTATGGCCACAGTGCCACGTTTGAAAACACCACCGAGTCATGGTGTCTCGGGACACAGTATTTCGTTGACCATCTGCCATACGGGCGCGACACCCTGCCTCGCTACGGCATCTGCCTCGACATGGTTGGCGGACGCGGGGCCGTGTTCCACCGCGAGTATATGTCAGAAGCATTGGCCGGCAGCGTCGTCGACCGAGTGTGGAACGTCGCCGCGCGTTCGGGCTTCGGCGACCGCTTCATCAACAGCGTCGGCGGCTCGATTGTCGACGACCACATCTTCATCAACCGCGCCGGCATCCCCTGCATCGACATCGTCGAGATAAACAACCCCGAGACCGGCTCGTTCCCACCCACGTGGCACACCCTCGACGACACCTCGGCCAACATCGACCGCTCATCTCTCCGTGCCGCCGGCCAGACCGTCCTCAACACCCTCTACCTCGACATCCCCCGCTGAAAAGTTGGACGCGAGGGGCGGGGTTTGAGTTTTTTTGATTAACTTTGCAGATTGTAAATTTAATCAGAAAAAACGATGAGTTTTATCGATATTTTGATATTGATAGTGTTTATCGCGGCGGTGTGCTACGGTCTTAAGTTGGGGTTGATACGCCAACTTGGGTCGATAGCGGGCCTGATACTTGGTTTGATTGCCGCGCGATTGTTTGGCGACGCTGTTGCCGACATTTATGGCGCTTTTGTGCCCGAAAGTTTCGGGACCGAGAGCGTCAGGCTTTACACGTGTAGCATCCTTGGCCGCGTGACGGTGCTTGTGCTGGTCTACGCGATTGTGGTTCTTGTTGCACGCGGGTTGAAAAAGGTGTTTCACTCTCTGTTGCTCGGACCGGTTGACCGCGCGCTCGGCGTGGTGCTGGCGTTGGTGCAATGGTTCCTTGGGTTGAGCCTTGTGCTGAACATCTTTGCGGCACTGTTCCCGAGTGTGGCCCTGAGCGAACATTCTCAACTCGCCGGCGGCCTGGCGTTGCAGGCGGTGATGGCCGTAGCGCCGACACTGTTTGGCGGACATTTTGCGCCGTGGCTGATTGGCTGAGAACCAAGGCCTCGGTTTTATGTTTAATAAAGAAAACACATTATATATGGAAGATATAAAAGCACCCGGCGATGACTCGCGCGACATTATCGACGACGTGACGACAGGTGACTATAAATATGGTTTCACGACCGACATTGACACCGACATCATTCCGACCGGACTTAACGAGGATGTTATTCGCCTGATATCGCGCAAGAAAGGCGAGCCCGAGTGGTTGCTCGACTTCCGCCTGAAGGCCTATCGCTACTGGCTGACGCTTGAGATGCCGACATGGGCCCATCTGGATATTCCACCTATTGATTATCAAGCGATTAGTTACTATGCCGCCCCTCGCAAGAAAGAGGGGCCCAAGAGTCTAGACGAGGTCGACCCGCAGTTGATTGACACGTTCAACAAACTCGGTATTCCACTCGAGGAGCAGAAGCAGTTGAGCGGCATGGCCGTGGACGCTGTCATGGACTCGGTCAGCGTCAAGACTACCCACCGCGAGAAACTCGCCGAAATGGGCGTCATCTTCTGCTCGTTCTCAGAGGCCGTCAAAGAGTATCCCGAGTTGGTCAAGAAATACCTCGGTAAGGTTGTTCCCTATACCGACAACTTTTTTGCGGCATTGAACTCGGCCGTGTTCAGCGACGGGTCGTTTGTCTACATTCCCAAGGGGGTTCGTTGCCCGATGGAACTGTCGACCTACTTCCGCATCAACGCCGCCGGCACCGGCCAGTTTGAGCGCACTCTTATTGTAGCCGACGACGACTCCTACGTCAGCTACTTGGAGGGTTGCACGGCTCCGATGCGCGACGAGAACCAACTTCACGCGGCCATCGTCGAGATTATCGTCGAGGAGCGCGCCGAGGTGAAATATTCGACGGTTCAGAACTGGTATGCCGGCGACAGCGAGGGTCGCGGCGGTGTCTATAACTTCGTGACCAAGCGCGGTTTATGCCGCGGCGATTATAGCAAACTATCGTGGACTCAGGTCGAGACCGGCTCGGCCATCACATGGAAATATCCCGGCTGCATCCTGGCCGGCGAGGGCTCGGTTGGCGAGTTCTACTCGGTGGCCGTCACCAACAATCGCCAGCAGGCCGACACCGGTACCAAGATGATACACCTCGGTCGCAAAACCCGCTCGACCATCGTGTCAAAAGGAATCTCGGCCGGCCACAGCCAGAACAGTTACCGCGGTCTTGTAAAAGTCGCTCCCAAGGCCGACGGAGTTAGAAACTACACCCAGTGTGACAGCCTGTTGCTGAGTTCAACTTGTGGCGCACACACGTTCCCCTATATCGATGTACAAAACGAGACCGCGATTGTGGAACACGAGGCGACGACCTCCAAGATTTCAGAGGACCAGTTGTTCTACTGTAACCAGCGCGGCATCCCGACCGAGGAGGCCGTGGCGCTGATTGTCAACGGATATGCCAAGGAGGTGATGAACAAGTTGCCTATGGAGTTTGCTGTCGAGGCCCAGCGATTGCTCGCCGTCACTCTTGAGGGGAGCGTAGGATAAACCGATAAAAATAATCAAGATGAAAGATATATTATTAGATGTCAAAGACTTGCACGCCAATGTCGAGGGCAAGGAGATATTGAAGGGAGTAAATCTGACCATTCGCGAGGGCGAGGTTCACGCCATCATGGGCCCTAACGGGTCGGGCAAATCGACGCTGAGCGCCGTGCTTGCCGGCAATCCGGCGTTTACCGTCACCGAGGGTAGCGTCAATTTCCACGGTGTCGACCTACTTTCGTTATCGCCCGAAGACCGTGCCCACGAGGGATTGTTCCTGTCGTTCCAATACCCCGTTGAGATACCCGGCGTGTCGATGGTCAACTTCATGCGCGCCGCCGTCAACGCCAAGCGCAAATATTTCGGCGAGCAGCCGATGAGCGCCGGCGACTTCCTGAAGATGATGAGACAAAAGCGCGCGATTGTGGAACTCGACAACAAACTCGCGTCGCGCTCGGTCAACGAGGGTTTCTCGGGCGGCGAAAAGAAGCGTAACGAGATATTCCAGATGGCTGTCCTCGAGCCGCGCCTGTCGATACTCGACGAGACCGACAGCGGCCTTGACATCGACGCCTTGCGCGTTGTTGCCGGAGGCGTTAATGCGCTGAAAACCACGCGCAACGCCACCATCGTCATCACCCACTATCAGCGCCTGCTCGATTACATCAAGCCCGATGTTGTCCACATTCTCTACAAGGGACGCATTGTCCACACCGGCGGACCGGAACTGGCCCTCGAACTCGAGGAGCGCGGCTATGACTGGATTAAACAGCAGATTGACCAAGAGTAGACCCGGCATCGACTATGAAAGAGAACAGTTTGAAACAATATATCGACCTTTATGACGCCAACGTCGCGACCATCAACGGTCGGTCGGCCGGAGCGCTGAACGCTCGTCGCGCCGCCGCCCGGCAGTTGCTCGATAACGCATCGTTGCCCTCGCGTCGCACCCCCGACTACGAGAAATCGCCCGTCGGGGAATGGATGGCGCCCGACCGCGGTGTCAACGTTGCCCGCGTCGCCATTCCGGTCGACCTTGCCGCCACTCTGCGCTGTGGTGTGCCGAATATGAGCCCTTTGCAGGCATTTGTGGTCAACGACGCCTTTGTGGCCGCCCGCAGCGAGTTGCTGCCCGAGGGGGTGACAATGATGTCGCTCAAAGAGGCTGCCGAGAAACGTCCTGAGTTGGTCGAACGCTACTATGGCACGATTGCGCCCGAAACGCCGCTTATCGCGCTCAACGATCTGCTGGCCCAGGACGGCGTGTTTATCCACGTCGCCAAAGGCGTGGCAACCGAGCGACCGCTCCAGGTTGTCAACATCCTCAGCGCACCCATCTCGCTGATGGCCACGCGCCGTGTGCTGATTGTGGTTGAGGACGACGCCCGGTTGCAGTTGCTGACGTGTGACCACACCCAGGACAACATTCAGGACTACCTTGTCAATCAGGTAGTTGAGGTTTCACTCGGTCGCAACGCATCTCTTGACCTTTGCGAAATCGAGGAATCAAGCGCCGAAACCTACCGCGTGTCGACCGTAACCGTCAACCAGGCCGAGGGTAGCCGTTTTGGCCTCACCGGCGTGTCGCTAACGTCGGGCCACACTCGCAACAACTATATAGTCAACCTCCTTGGCGAACACGCCTCGGCCGAACTCAACGGCATGGCAGTCAACAGCGACAGCCGCCATGTTGACAACTGCACCCGCGTCAACCACCTCGCGCCGCGATGCCATAGCAATCAGATGTTTAAGTATGTGCTCGACGACGAGTCGACAGGCGCCTTTGAGGGCGAAATTCTCGTTGACGAGCGCGCCCCATTTACCGAGGCATACCAGACAAATCGCAACATTCTGGCATCGGCCGGAGCGTCGATGCACACGACCCCGCGCCTGCTCATCTACAACGACGACGTCAAGTGTAGCCACGGCGCAACGACCGGCCAACTCGACAGCGAGGCGCTATTCTACATGCAGACGCGCGGCATCCCCGTCGCCGAGGCGCGAACGATGCTGATGCAGGCGTTTATGGTCGACGTTGTCGACAGCGTCAAGATTGAGGGCTTGCGCGACCGTCTGCGCCACCTCGTTGAACGACGTTTTGCCGGCGATGATTTCTGTGACGGATGCAACCTCCAATCAACTCACACCAATGAATAACGAACCGCTCGACACCGCCCGGCTGCGCGAAGATTTCCCAATCCTCGAAAGAAAAATCTACAACCGGCCGCTCGTCTATCTCGATAATACCGCCACGACCCAGACGCCGAGGCAAGTTGTCGACGCCATTGTCCACAACTACTATAACTCCAAGGCCAACGTCCACCGCGGGGTGCATTTCTTATCTCAGGAGGCGACCGACCTCCAGGAGGCGGCGCGCCGTCGCGTGGCCAAGTTTATCAACGCCGAGTCGACCGACGAGATTATCTTCACTCGCGGGACGACCGAGGCTATCAACCTCGTGGCGTCGAGTTTCGGCGACAGCTTTGAGGATGGCGACGAGATTGTCTTGACCGTCATGGAGCACCATGCCAATATCGTCCCATGGCAACTACTCCAACGACACAAACGCCTCGCTATCAAGGTTGTGCCTATTGACAGCACCGGCGCTCTCGACATCGACCGTTTCCGCGAACTGCTGACACCGCGCACGCGCATCGTCGGTGTTACCCACGTTTCAAACGTTCTCGGTACCGTCAATCCCGTCAAGGAAATAATCTCGATAGCCCACGCCGCCGGCGTCCCCGTTCTCGTCGACGGTGCCCAGGCGGTGGCCCATCTCGCGGTCGACGTCCGTGACCTCGACGCCGATTTCTATGTCTTTTCGTCCCACAAGATGTATGGCCCCAACGGCGTTGGCGTTCTTTACGGCAAGCGTCACCTTTTGGAGAAAATGCCCCCCTATCAAGGTGGGGGCGAAATGATTGCAAGCGTGTCGTTTGAAAAGACAACCTTTGCCGAGTTACCGTTCAAGTTTGAGGCCGGAACACCCGATTTTGTCGACATCGCCGCCATGAAAACAGCCATCGACTACATGGCCGGCATTGGCGTCGAGGCGATTGCCGCCCATGAGGATGACCTGCTCAAATATGCTACCGAGCGCATGCTCAACGAGATACCCGATGTCCATATCTATGGCACTGCCCCCGGCAAAGCCGCGATAATTTCGTTCAATGTCGGGACCGCCCACCACTATGACGTCGGCATGCTGCTCGACAAACTCGGTGTTGCCGTTCGAACCGGCCACCACTGTGCCCAGCCGTTGATGAATGCCCTCGGCGTCGAGGGCGTTGTCCGCGCATCCTTTGCCCTCTACAACACCCGCGCCGAGGTCGACCGCTTCATCGACTCCCTCAAGCGCGTCGCCGCCATGCTCCAATAATCCATTAGATAACAGGCAAAATAATGGCTATCCTGAATAGTATCTTAGCACCGCTAAGCGGACAAAAATCACGGCCGAGCGAGGCATTACTCGCCGTTGGCTTTTGTCGCCGGTGTGAGCCCGGAGGGCGAAAGCGAAATTCGTCACCAACTTGGTGACGAATTTGAGCATGGTGGTGGTGAAATGAAAAAAAATTGTTACTTTTGCATGGCAGAGTGTTGCTATACCAAATGATTCAAGGTTGTCGGTAGAACCTATTAAGCATGCGGCAACCAACAACTCAAGCCTGTTGAACCAAAATTTCGAGCCAATCAATGTTACCTGAACATAAAGAAATACAGAGCCCCTATGCACGCGGCGGCGAGGATGGCGTCGTCTTTGGCGTCTATCTCAGTGTGCTGGTGTTTTCGATGATATTCAGCATGAAGATGCCGTTACTGAATCTGGTGTTTATCGCGCTGGTCATTTTTGCGCCGGTGCTGATTTTCATAATGCAGCGTCGCTATTATGTGGCCGAGGGCGGTTTTGTGACCAAGTCGGCCCTGTGGATGCAGGGGTTGGTGATGAGCGCGTGCGGTGCGCTGATTGCATTTGCTCTGTCGTTTGTCTATATGCGTTGGATTAACCCTGACTATCTCAATGAGACGTTTGAGATGTCGTTGCAGACGATGCGTGAAAGCGGTGTCAAGGAACTCGTTGACTATGGCAACGAGATTGAGAAAGCAACCGGCGGCGTCAACCCGACGTCTGCAATCACGTTCAATATGACAATGATTTGGTTTGTGACTCTGATTGGCTCGATAACGGCACTGATACTGTCGTTTTTCGTGAGTCTTATCCCGGTCAACAAGAAATAACAATTCACAATATATCACCACTTTAAAAGAAGAAATGTCAAAGGTAATTATTATCGGAGCCGGCGGTGTTGGAACCGTAGTGGCCCATAAATGTGCCCAGCATCCCGAAGTTTTCAGCGAAATCGTCATCGCGTCACGCACACTGTCCAAGTGTCAGGCGGTTGTCGACGCTATTGGTAAGCCGTGGGTCAGCGCCGACTGTGTTGATGCCGACTCGGTGCCACAACTCGTTGAACTGTTCCGTCGCCACAAGCCCGCGCTCGTTATCAACGTCGCGCTTCCCTATCAGGACCTGACCATCATGGACGCCTGCCTCGAGACCGGCGTCAACTATCTCGATACAGCCAACTATGAGCCCAAGGATGAGGCACACTTTGAGTACTCGTGGCAGTGGGCCTACAAGGAGAAATTTGAGAAGGCCGGACTGACCGCCATCCTTGGCTGTGGCTTTGACCCGGGCGTGACCGGCGTGTTTACCGCTTATGCCGCCAAGCACTATTTCAGCGAGATGCAGTATCTCGACATCGTTGACTGCAACGCCGGTGACCACGGGAAAGCCTTTGCCACCAACTTCAACCCCGAGATTAACATCCGCGAGATTACCCAGAACGGCCGTTACTGGGAAGAAGGACAGTGGGTTGTCACCAAACCTCTGGAATTCCACCGCTCGCTGAACTATCCCGAGATTGGTCCGCGTGACAGTTACCTGCTGTTTCACGAAGAACTCGAGAGCCTTGTCAAGAATTTCCCGACGCTGAAGCGCGCCCGTTTCTGGATGACATTCGGTCAAGAGTATCTGACCCACCTTCGCGTTATCCAAAACATCGGCATGGCCCGCATCGACGAGGTCGAATATAACGGCACAAAAATCGTTCCCCTACAATTCCTAAAGGCTGTCCTCCCCAATCCTCAGGACCTTGGCGAAAATTACACCGGCCAGACCTCAATCGGCTGCCGCATCAAGGGCCTCGACAAGGAAGGGAAACCGCTGACCTATTACATCTATAATAATTGTAGCCACGAGGAGGCCTACAAGGAGACCGGCATGCAAGCCGTTAGTTACACGACCGGCGTCCCGGCAATGTGTGGCGCGATGATGTTCCTGACGGGACAATGGCGCAAGGCCGGCGTTTACAATGTCGAGGAGTTTAATCCCGACCCGTTCCTCGAGGCCGTCGCCGTCAACGGTTTGCCCTGGCACGAGGTGTTTAACGGCGATCTGGAATTGGATTGACCCGAGTTTTCGCATTTTTTATCCAAATTTTAGTTTAGGTTTATTAATGTAGGTTAAAAAATGCTTGAAAATTTGGAGGGTATTGCAAGAATGCCTACTTTTGTATGTGTGTTTTTCATAGTATTAGATTAAGATAAAGGTTTAAAA
>JAFLTK010000259.1 GCA_022511505.1 Muribaculaceae bacterium | reverse complement strand
TGGGAATAAAAGAGAAAACGGTGTTGTCGATATCGCCGTCGACAGCGCGGAGCACGTCGGGCACGAGATTGAGGCCCAATTGTTTACGTTCGCGATATATATCGCTGTCGCTGCCGCGAGAGAAGTAGACGCGCTCAAACGAGCAACGGGCGTTCCGGCCGTCGGGGAGGATTGTCTTGATGTCGCTCTCGCCCGCTTTGTTTATGATGATAGCGTCGCCGGGCGCGAGTTCAATGACGCGGTCGGGGCTTATGTCAAACACGGTTGCAATCACGGGTCGCTCGCTGGCAACGACAACAACCTCATCGTCTCGATAGTAGAACGCCGGGCGGATGCCGTTGCGGTCGCGCAGGGCAAACATGTCGCCCGAACCGGTGGTGCCGCAGATGACAAAACCGCCGTCCCATGCCGGGGCGGTCGAGCGAAGGACGCGCTCGAGGTCAAGGTTATTTTCTATCTCCCGGGTCAACTCAGGCTCCTCGAGGGTGTCGCGCATGTCGCGATAGAGGCGATGGTTCTCCTTGTCAAGCGCATAGCCAAGTTGCTCGAGCAGCATGATGGTGTCGCTGTAGAGGCGCGGGTGCTGTCCGCGCGAGACGATGGCGTCATAGAGCGCCTCGACGTTGGTCATGTTAAAGTTTCCACAGAGCATCAGGTTGCGCGACCGCCAGTTGTTGCGGCGCAGGAACGGGTGGACGTAACTTAACCCCGAGCGACCGGTGGTGCTGTAGCGCAAGTGGCCCATGTAGAGTTCGCCGATGAAAGGCGCCTCGCGCTCGACGGTCTCGGCCGAGCACTCCGACGGTCGAAAATCGGCTACCTGGTGGCGAACGCGGTCAAAAATCTCGGTAATGGCGTTGGGACCGACAGCACGCTCGCGGTAGACATACTCGTCGCCGGGACGGGCGTGCAACTTGACGACGCCAAGGCCGGCGCCCTCCTGGCCGCGATTGTGCTGCTTTTCCATCAGCAGATAGAGTTTGTTTAACCCATAACTGTAGGTGCCATATTTCTCGCGATAATAACTGAGCGGCTTCAGCAGACGGATAAGCGCGATGCCACACTCATGTTTAAGTTGCTCCATTTTATATATGTGTAGATTGTATTTTAGAAGTTGTTGTTGTTGATGTTGTTGATGTTGTTGGTGTTGTTGTTGATGTTGTCGATGTTGTTGGTGTTGTTGGTGTTGTTGGGAGTAGTGGGAAAGGTGAGAGAGGTGAGTAGCAATAAAGACAATGACAACAATAACAACAATAAAAACAATAAAAACAATAAAAACAATAAAAACATTGGTATAAATTGTTGACCTTTTGGCGACATGCCGTTTTAAGGGTGCAAAGGTAGCGATTTTTTTGGTATTGTTATAGAATTTTTAGTAATTTTGCAGTCCGGGAGTGTGTAGCGGCTACACACCGTCAAAGATAAAAAACATCCAAAGTTATTAACCTCAAAAAATCTACAGTTTTGGAAACTAAGTACATCTTTGTAACCGGAGGCGTTGTTTCCTCTCTCGGCAAAGGCATCATCTCGTCGTCGCTGGCATGTCTGTTGAAAGCCCGCGGTTTTAGCGTCACCATCCAGAAGTTTGACCCCTATATCAATATCGACCCCGGCACGTTGAACCCCTACGAGCACGGGGAGTGTTATGTGACCGAGGATGGTCACGAGGCCGACCTCGACCTTGGCCACTATGAGCGATTTACCAACGTTCGCATGTCGCGCGCCAACAATGTCACCACCGGCCGCATCTATCAGAGCGTCATCGACAAGGAGCGCCGCGGCGACTATCTGGGCAAGACCGTCCAGATTATCCCCCACATCACCGACGAGATTAAGCGCAACGTCAAGCGCTTGGGCTCCAACGGCCAGTATGACTTTATTATCACCGAGATAGGCGGAACCGTTGGCGACATCGAGTCGCTGCCGTTTCTCGAAAGCGTGCGCCAACTAAAGTGGGAATTGGGGCGCAACTGTGTCTGCATCCATCTGACCTACGTCCCCTATATCCGCGCCGCCAAAGAGCTGAAAACCAAGCCTACCCAACACTCGGTCAAGCAACTTCAACAGCTTGGTATCCAGCCCGATATACTTGTGCTCAGAACCGAGCACGAGATTCCCGCCGCGATGTTGCGCAAGATTGCCCAGTTCTGCAACGTCAGCGCCGACGCCGTCATCCAGTCAATTGACGTACCCTCGATTTATGAAGTACCCCTGTCGATGCACCGCCAGCACCTCGACGAGATTGTCATGGCCAAGACCGACGTTCCCGTTAACGGCGAGCCCGACATGGCCCCATGGATGCAGTTTGTCGACAAGATGAAAAACGCCACCGAGACGGTCACCATAGGCCTCGTCGGTAAATACGTCGAGCTCCAAGATGCCTACAAGTCAATCAACGAGTCGCTGTTTCATGCCGCCGTTCACAATGACCGCCGCTTGAAGTTGAAATACATTCACTCTGAGAAAGTCACACCCGAGAACGTTGCCGAGATGCTCGACGGCCTCGACGGTGTCATCATCGCCCCCGGCTTCGGGCAACGCGGAATCGAAGGCAAGTTTGTTGCCCTGAAATGGTGTCGCGAGAACGACATACCGACGTTTGGCATCTGCCTTGGCATGCAGTGCATGGTCATCGAGTTTGCCCGCAACGTGCTTGGTCTTGCCGACGCCAACTCGACCGAAATGAATCCCTCGACGCCCCACAACGTCATCGACCTGATGGAGGACCAGAAGACTATCCACAACATGGGAGGCACCATGCGTCTGGGAGCCTACACCTGTGACCTCAAAGAGGACTCGCTCGCTGCCCGCGCCTACGGTCGCACCCGTGTCAACGAGCGCCACCGCCACCGCTTTGAGTTTAACAACGACTACCGACAGCGCTTTGAGGAGGCCGGTATGAAATGTGTCGGTACCAACCCCGACACGGGCCTCGTTGAGGTCGTTGAGATTCCCGGCCGCCGCTGGATGCTCGGCACCCAGTACCACCCCGAATATTCGTCGACCGTCCTCAACCCCTCTCCCCTATTCATCGACTTCATCAAGGCCGCCATCAATCGCTGAGAATATTCCTGAGAAAAGGCGTGGTTATGTAGAAATTTTGTTGTAAATTTGCGGCCAAAAGGAACCTTGACATGTATTCAATACCCATAGGAGAGGGCGAGGCGGCGAGACTCAAAGAAGTTGCAGTCACGCTGTCGACACCCGAGGATTTGCGTAACATCTGCCACATGAGGTGGCATGGCGAGCCGCTGCCTTCTGACGAGGCGGTGTGTCAAATCGTTGACTTGAGTCGCGCGTTGCTGTTCCCCGGATTTTTTGGGGAAAGCGACATTATGCGCGACAATATCGGCTACCACGTGGGGCTCGGCATCGAGCGACTCCGCGCGTTGCTTGTCGACCAGATTACAGCAGGGTTGTGTTTTGGGTATGAATGTGACGTCAAGTTGCATCTTGACGAAATCAGGGAGAGCGCGCGCGTCAAGGCACTGGCTATCATCGAGCGGTTGCCCGAGTTGAGGCGCATGCTCGAGGACGACGCGATGTCGTTGTATCGGTCAGACCCGGCAGCACCGTCGCTCGAGGAGGTTCTCTACTGCTACCCCGGGCTGCGGGCAACGGCGAGTTATCGTCTTGCCCACGAGATACTGCTCCAAGGGGTTCCTATTATCCCGCGAATGATTAGCGAAATGGCCCACCGCGAGACGGGGGCCGACATCCACCCGGCTGCGACCATCGGCGAGCGTTTCACCCTTGACCACTGCACGGGCGTTGTCATCGGCGCAACCTGTATCATAGGCGACGATGTCAATATCTATCAGGGTGTTACGCTGGGCGCCAAGAGTTTTGTGACCGACGAGAACAATCTTCCCGTCAAGGGCCATCCGCGCCACCCTATTATTGGCAACCGCGTCACCATCTATGCCAACGCGACCATCCTGGGGCGCGTCACCATTGGCGACGACGCAATCATTGGAGGTAACGTCTGGGTAACGACCGATGTTGCTGCCGGCGAGCGTGTTATTCAGGCGCCGCTGTTGAGCGAGGCATTGCGCATAGGTCCGAAAAAGAAAGTTTAAATTTGAGGTTTAAAGATAATAACTAAGTTATATAAAGTTATGAGCAATAGATTTGAAATGGTGGCAAAGACCCTTCAAGGACTGGAGGAGGTGCTTGCCGAGGAATTGCGCTCGCTCGGAGCGGTGAATGTCGAGCCGGGCAACAGGATGGTCTCGTTTGAGGGGGACCTTGAGTTGCTGTATCGGTCAAACATGGCGTGTCGAACGGCCCTGCGCATCCTTAAACCAATCTACAAGTTTATCGCCCATGACACCGACAGTCTCTATGAGATGGTCAAGGAGGTCGACTGGAGCGAGATTATCACCCCCGGGAAGACATTCAGCATCGACTCGGTTGTCAACTCGAGCGTGTTCACCAACTCGCTGTTTGTGACCTACCGCGTCAAGGATGGCATAGCCGACTGGTTCACCGACCGCTATGGTGAGGGTAACCGCCCGGGCGTCAGGCTGAAAGATGCCGACGTGTTGATTAACGTGCACATCGACGAGACACGCGTGACGCTGTCACTCGACTCGAGCGGCGAGTCGCTCCATCGTCGCGGCTATCGCGTTGCCCAGACCGAGGCTCCTATCAACGAAGTGCTTGCGGCCGGCATTATCCTCAAAAGCGGCTGGCGCGGCGACTGCCCGCTGGTCGACCCGATGTGTGGTTCGGGCACTTTCCTGATTGAAGCCGCTCTGATTGCCGCCAACATCATGCCGGGCATCTACCGCAAGGGGTTTGCCTTTGAAAACTGGCCCGACTTTGACGCCGTTCTCCTTGAACGCATCTACAACGACGACAGCGAAGAGCGCGAGTTTGACCACAAGATTTATGGCGGCGACATCTCGCCCAAGGCTATCGCTATCGCCACCGAGAACATCAAAAATGCCGGCGTTGCAAAATATATCACGCTGGAACAGAAGTCGATATCGGCATGGACCGACGCGCCCGAGGATGGCATCCCCGGTGTATTGGTGACCAATCCCCCCTACGGCGAGCGCATCAGCGTCGAGGACATGGATGGCTTGTATAGCAAAATCGGCGACCGACTGAAACACGTGTTCACCGGTTATCACGCGTGGATTATTGGTTATAAGAGCGAGTATTTCAATAAGATAGGTCTCTCGGCGTCAACAAAAACGCCGATGAAAAACGGCTCGCTTGACTGCGAACTGCGCGAGTTTGTCATCTTTGAGGGTGCCTATAGCGCGTTCCGCGCCGAGGGTGGCCGACTTCGTGAAGATGACGACGACGAAATCAAGTTGCCCGGCGGACGACGTGCCCGCCTGAGCGACAAGGAATGGAAATCGCGCGCACGGCGCCAAGGTCAGGGCGGCAAGGAGGCGCGACGCAGCGAGGGCGACGACCGCCGCGACTTTAAACGGGACTCAAAACGTGACTTTAAGCACGACGCGGGCAAGCGCGACGGCAAGTTTGCCAAAGGGCGCGGCGACAAGGGCTATGGCCAACACGGCTATCGCGCCGACGTCGACGACGAGCGTTACCGCGACCTGACACCCGAGCAGGAGAAGATGCTCAACCGCCACCGCAATCCCCACGCGCTCAAGTCCATAACCAACAAGCGCCCGTCGCTCCCCAAAAACGAGGGCCCCATCATGAGAGAACGCGGCTGGAAACGTCGCGGCGACAACAAAAAGTAATCTACAATCAATCAACAATATACATCAACAACAATGAACCCCGATAAAGTAAACGTCCTGCTGCTCGGTTCGGGCGGACGCGAGAGCGCTCTGGCTTGGAAACTCAGCCAAAGTCCCTCATTAGGCAAGTTATGGATTGCTCCCGGCAATGGTGGAACCGACGCCTACGGTGTCAACGTGCCCATCAAGCCGACCGACTTCGAGGCTATTGAAGAGTTTGTCAAGGCCAACGGTGTTGACCTCATAATCCCCGGCAACGAGGACCCGCTTGTTGCCGGCATCTACGACTATTTTGAGGCATCGCCGGTTGAAGTGCTTGTTGCCGGACCGTCGCGCGATGGCGCTCGACTTGAAGGCAGCAAGGAGTTTGCCAAGGAGTTTATGGGACGCCACGGCATCCCGACCGCGCGCCACTTGAGCGTAACTCCGGCAACCTACAACCGCGGCGTCGAGTTTCTCGAAACACTCTCGGCGCCCTACGTGCTCAAGGCCGACGGCCTCGCTGCCGGCAAGGGTGTGCTGATTATCAACGACCTCGACGAGGCGCGCAAGGCGCTCGGCGAGATGCTCGAAGGAATGTTTGGCGACGCGTCGGCTACTGTGGTCATCGAGGAGTTCCTGAGCGGCATCGAGTGCTCGGTGTTTGTGCTGACCGACGGCGCCGGCGAGTATCGCGTCCTCCCCGTTGCCAAGGATTATAAGCGCGTTGGCGAGGGCGATACGGGCCTCAACACCGGCGGCATGGGTGCCGTCAGCCCCGTTCCGTTTGTCGACGACGAGTTCATGGCCAAGGTCGAGGAGCGCATCATCCGCCCGACGGTCGAGGGTCTACGCGCCGAGGGCATCGTCTACCGCGGGTTCATCTTCCTGGGTCTGATTAACGTTGGCGGCGAGCCGATGGTAATCGAGTACAACGTGCGCATGGGCGACCCCGAGACCGAAGTTGTCATGCCGCGCCTGCAGGGCGACCTTGTCAAGTTGCTCGTCAAGACAGCCCAAGGCAATCTGGGCGACGAGCCGGCCGATACCGACCCGCAACCCGCCGTCACCGTCATGATGGTATCGGGCGGATATCCCGGCAGTTACCCCAAGGGCAAAAAGATAACCGGATTGGAGAATGTGACCGAGTCGGTCCTCTTCCATGCCGGCACAGCCAAGGACACCGAGGGGAACATCATCACCGCCGGCGGACGAGTCATTGCCGCAACCTCGCGTGGCGAGACAATCGCCGAGGCTTTGGAACGCAGTTATCGCTCGGTGGGCCTGGTCGACTTTGACGGCAAATATTATCGCCGCGACATTGGCAACGAATTTATAAATTAAGTTTTTATTGTTGTTATTGTTTTTACTGTTGTTACTGCTCCTCACCTCTCCCACTACTCCCACTATTCCCCCTACTCCCAACAACAATAACAACACCAACAACAATAACAACAATAACAACATCAACAACAATAACAACATCAACAACAATAACAACACCACCCAAAAAACAAAACCATGCTGAGGGTCGAGCGCCGCATTGATGAGACAATTCAATCGCGATGGCTGTCAATTTTGATGGCCATGCTCTCGGTCGTGGCCACACTCGTGGCCGCGGGTGCCGGCGATGTCGTTGCTATCCCGGGAATGAGGGGACTCGGCCTGACCTCGGCCAACCATTGGATTGACTCGGACTCGACGTCGCTTTACACGGCGCTCGCGGTCTATCTCCCGACGGCGCTCGCCATCGTGGTCATCAACCGCTACTATAACCTGCTTCACACTCTGTCGCTCATCTGCGGCTCGTTTTTCCTGTGGATGCTTGGAGCATGCCCAATGGCGATGGGCCAGTTCTATGGCGGCACGGTGCTTCTGGTCGTGTTGCTCGCGGCTATGGCGCTGTTGTTCAGCGTTTTCGACGAGCCGGCCATGACACCGCGCGTCTTCATGGCGTTCTTCCTGATTGGCGTCGGAGCGCTGACCGACTATGGTTTCCTGGCCTATCTGCCGATTATGATTGTCGGATGCGGCCAGATGAGAGTGTTCAATTTCAGGACAATGCTGGCGGCGCTGACGGGACTCTTGACACCGCTTTGGATGGCGTGGGGCTTCGGGCTGATTGATTTCAGCCACTTTGAGGCGCCGGTTTTCGACAACATTTTTGAGACTTTCACGCCCGGACGGATGGTGTGGTTCCTCTCGCTCGTGGGCTTCACTGCCGCGCTGTTGGTGACGCTTATCGTTGTCAACCTTATCAGAATTTACAGTTACAATCTGATTACACGCGCCCGCAACGGCATTCTCATCCTCGCCTCGATAACGACCGCGCTGATGATGGTTCTCGACTACACCAACCTGCCGTTCTACTACCCTACCCTGTGCTGTTGCACGGCATTCCAACTGGGTCATTTTGCCCATTTCCACATAGGCCGACGCAGCGGATACATCGTGCCTGCCGCCGCTATTATCATCTATGCCGGGTTCTACCTGTGGCGCCTAATAATCTGACATGAAGGTAGTTGTCGAAAATAAGATACCGTTTATCACGGGCGTTCTTGACCCGGTGGCCGAGGTTGTCTACCTCGCGCCCGAGGATATAACGCAGGCCGCCGTTGCCGATGCCAACGCGCTGATTGTCAGGACGCGGACGCGCTGTGACGCCGCTTTACTCGACGGCTCGGCGGTCAAGTGGATAGGGACGGCAACCATAGGCACCGACCACATTGACCTCGACTACTGCCGCCGCCGCGGTATCGAGGTTGCCAACGCACCGGGGTGTAACGCGCCGGCCGTGGCTCAGTATGTTTTCGCGGCCCTGAATCATCTGATGCCCGAGGGGCTCGCGGGGCGACGCATTGGCATCGTCGGCGTTGGTAATGTAGGCAGTATCGTTGCCCGTCAAGCCGAGCGCGCCGGCATGGAAGTTTTGCTTTGCGACCCGCCGCGAGAGCGCCGCGAGGGCGGTGACCGCTTTGTGTCACTCGACGAGATTGCCCGCCGGGCCGATGTCATCACTATTCACGTGCCACTCAGTCATGACGGGCCCGACGCTACTTTCCACCTTGCCGACAGCGATTTCTACGCCCGCTGCCTCCACCACCCCGTCATCATCAACGCCGCGCGCGGCCCGGTCATTGACACCGCGGCTACCGTCGAGGCGCTCGACGGCCGACTGATTGCCGCCGCCGTCATCGACTGCTGGGAGAATGAACCGACAATCGACCGCCAACTGCTTGACCGCGTGGCGATTGCGACACCCCATGTTGCCGGATACTCGCTTCAAGGCAAACAGCGTGCAACGGCCATGATTGTCGATGCCTTTGCCGCCGCCCACGGCATAGACCCGGCACGGCTCGGCCCGTTGCCTTTCGACCGACCGACGGCGCCGGCCGACGTTATCCTCTCGCCGGCCGACATCGCCCTATATGACATCGCGGCCGACGACCGCGCTCTGCGCCGCGACCCCGACTCCTTCGAGGCTCTGCGCAACAATTATAAATACCGCTCTGAACAGCAACCGTTTAACCCTTCGCCAAAATGAGAATTGATATACTGACCGTCCTCCCCGAGATGCTCGACTCGCCTCTCAACTGCTCGATTCTAAAGCGTGCCCAAGACCGCGGGCTCGCCCAAATCGTGGTACACAACCTGCGCGACTACTCGACCAACAAGCACCGCAAGGTCGACGATTACCCGTTTGGAGGCGAGGCAGGCATGGTGATGCAAATCGAGCCGGTCGACCGCGCCATCTCGGCCCTTAAAGCCGAGCGCGACTATGACGAGGTAATCTTCACGTCGCCCGACGGCGAAACGTTCAACCAGCCGATGGCCAACAGCCTCTCGCTGCTCAACAATATCATCATCCTTTGCGGCCACTACAAGGGGGTTGACTACCGCATCCGCGAGCACTTGATTACGCGCGAAATATCGGTTGGCGACTATGTGCTGACCGGCGGCGAAATCCCGGCCGTCATAATCGCCGACTCCATCATCCGCCTCATTCCGGGCGCCATCGGCGACGAGCAAAGCGCCCTCAGCGACTCTTTTCAGGACAACCTCCTCGCGCCCCCGGTCTACACCCGTCCGGCCGACTACAAAGGGTGGAAAGTACCTCCAATTCTCCTTTCCGGGCATCAGGCAAAAATCGACGAATGGCGATATAATCAAGCCGTTGAACGCACCCGCCACCTGCGCCCCGACCTGCTCAAATAAATCCCTTTCCACCAATGGTTTACTTCAATTCCGACTACATGGTTGGCGCCCATCCCGAGGTGTTGGCACGACTGATTGAGACAAACGCGGCCCACACCGTCGGGTATGGCGACGACGAGTATACCGCCCGCGCTCGCGAGTTGATATTGAGGCGCTGTGAAATCCCCTCCGGCAACGTGTTTTTCATGGTCGGCGGCACTCAGACCAACGCCGTTGTAATCGACCGACTGACCGACCGCAACGATGGTGTCATTGCGGCCGAGACCGCCCACATCGCTGTCCACGAAGCCGGCGCCATCGAACTGACCGGTCATAAAGTATTGACATTACCCGACCCCGAGGGTAAACTTCGCGCCGACGCCATAGACCGCTATATGTCAACGTTTTATAGCGACGAGACAAATCCCCACATGGTGCGCCCGGCCATCGTCTACCTCTCGTTCCCGACCGAGTTGGGATTGCTGTATTCAAAACAGGAACTGGAGGATATATACAACGTCTGCCGGCGGTGGAATATGCTCCTGTATATCGACGGAGCGCGCATGGCCTACGGGCTCGCTTCGCCCGCCAATGACCTGGAATTGAGCGATATTGCCCGCCTATGTGACGCGTTTTACATCGGTGGTACAAAATGTGGCGCCCTCTTTGGCGAAGCCGTTGTCACTCGCCGTCCCGAGTTGTTTAACCGCTTCATCTCGCTGATGAAGATGCACGGCGCGTTGTTGGCCAAAGGCCGACTGCTCGGCGTGCAGTTTGAAACCCTGTTTGAGAGCGACCTTTACGAGCGCATTGGTCGACATGCCGTCGACATGGCTCTGAAACTCAGGGAGATATTCACTGCACGCGGCTATCGTGCGGTTTACGACTCCCCTACCAACCAGCAATTTTTCCAACTTCCCAACGACGTCGTCGAGCGCCTCAAAGCCGGCGCATCCTTCGAACTGTGGGGCGCCCCCGGCCCCTCGGCCTCAACCGTCCGCTTCGTCACCGACTGGGCCACCACCTCCGCCACACTCGACACCCTCGCCACTCTCCTCCAACCCCTCTCCCATTAGAAGCCTACGCGGTTGCGAGCGGGGCCCGCAAGGCGCTCGATGCGGCAACTTTCTTCGAGAGTTTTGAGGTCGATGCGGTCGGTGCCGTGGAGGATGCTTTGGACCGTGTGACGTACACAAAAGTCCATTTTATTATACTTTTTCTTGTAAATTCAATTATTATTGTCTATTTTTGCGCTCGAAGTTTATTTTATTGGACTATGAAACTAAAAGAAGTCATGAAACAACGGCGCGAGTATCTGTCGATAACCCAGCAAGACCTTGCCGAGATGGCACAGGTTGGGCTTGCTACGGTAAAAGACATAGAGCGAGGCAAAGGCAACCCGTCGCTTAACACGATACTGAAGATACTCGAGGTCCTTGGGATGGAAATTGAATATCATGTCCGTAAAACGGTATAAATCAAGTGAAATAATAACCTATTTTCTATGATGGCTATGATTGCCTCAGCACTCCACAATGGTTGTATGTCTCAGTCAATGATTGATACTATGGAAGATCCGCGGAGCGTCTTAAAATTATTAGCACCTGACAAACGCTCAATGAGCTGGAGTTCTTCATCACGTATACTCGCGACATGATGAGAACCGAAAAAACGCAAGCATGATGTTGAAGTTCTGGAGATAATAATGACAAGCGTCATCGCGGAGCGATGTTTCTTTCAATAACCGCGTACAAGCGCGAAGCGCGCAGTGCGCGGAACGCAACCATCTCAGAATCGTCCTGGAGGGACGAGATCTTAGGACGTGAAGTTGCAACAGTAGTGCTTCGGCGTGAAAGATTGTCGCTCCGCGACAATTCTCGCTGGGGGATGCTGTCCCCGCACAGCTCGCTTCGCTCGCATGTACGGGGTTAATGAAAGATATGCCGTTCCACGGCATGCTTCAAGAGCGAGCAGCAACGACCTACTGAGGTCTGATACCATCCAACCTACATAAACTCGGAGTGAGTTGAACATCAAGCCGTTAACGTGCTATCTTTACCGGAGAAGATAGTCGAGATTGAACGATGCCTCCCCGACAGAGGCCGAGGAGCGCCAGAATGTCGGTCGTGGGTTAACAATCTGAAAACCCTCCCGGAGTTTTCGGGTTCGGCATCGTTCTGCGATGCAGCGTGTTCCCAATAGACCAACACACGCGGGGGTGACAAGATGTCACGGGGGATTGACAGCGGTGACACCATGCGATACCTGTTTCCTTTATTTTATAGGTGTTAAACTTTTTTGGCACGAGTTTTGTTAATATGATGAATGTCGACCGGCGGCCGCCGTCTATGGCCGTGGCGTTAGGTCGACGACATAACCAAAAAATTCAAAAAAATAACTATAAACTATTAAATTATGGGAAAAATTATTGGTATCGACCTTGGAACCACCAATTCCTGTGTCGCAGTACTCGAGGGTAATGACCCCGTTGTAATTCCTAACAGTGAAGGCCGCAACACAACCCCGTCGGTTGTGGCATTTGTTGATGGCGGCGAGCGCAAGGTTGGCGACCCCGCCAAGCGTCAGGCTATCACCAACCCCAAGCGAACTATCTATTCTATCAAGCGTTTCATGGGCGAAAACTGCCAGCAGGTTGCCGATGAAATCAAGCGCGTACCATATAAGGTGGTGTGCGGCTCAAACGACACTCCCCGTGTCGACATCGATGGCCGCGAGTACACCCCGCAAGAAATTTCGGCCATGATTCTTCAGAAGATGAAGAAGACCGCCGAGGACTACCTGGGCCAGAGCGTCAGCGAGGCCGTCATCACCGTCCCCGCCTACTTCACCGACGCCCAGCGTCAGGCCACC
>JAFLTK010000258.1 GCA_022511505.1 Muribaculaceae bacterium | reverse complement strand
CAGATTAATGAAAATCTTGTACTTGCTTGCTGTCAACGAGTTAACGTTTTGAGAAACTAAATTTTTACTAAAAATATTATTGGTTACCTAAATTTTTAAGCAAACTATTGTCCATTCAGGATAATATTATTATCTTTGCCATGCACAACCGATACTATACACATAGGTAAAGGACCGCAATACGCCGAGCCGACGCTGAAGTGGGATAGCGGGAGGGCAGACATATTTTGGAGGCGTTTACGACGCTTTTTCTTGGTCTATCAGAATCTCGCAAATTCTTAGTTTGAATCAAGAACTAGCAACAGTAGATGCCCTCGTGGTATGATTTGTAAAGTTATGGAATCCGAGAGGATTTCACACATCCATATCATACGGACGTGGGCTTCGGCGTTGCTCTTCTATTCAAACGGGCAATGCGAGAGCCTTGATAGACGGAAGAGCATCTGTACAGACTCTCACGTCTTCTTTTTATAATCTAATGCCAACGAGGAGAGGCCCGAGGCGTTTAGCTTTAAAATGCAAAAGAAAACTTTCCTTTTGATTCTTTTTTTGTCAATTGTGAGCCTGTGTGCTCAGTCTAAAAAAATTACAATTAATGTAATTCCCGAGACGGCAAAAATTTATGTGGATGGTTCCCTTGTTGGAACCGGTAGTTATCAGGTTAACTTTAATCGAAATACCGATTTTTATGTTATCAAGATTGAAGACAAAGGGTATATCACCCGAACCTATCGTCTTCTAAAGTCAAACCCAAAAAACACAGTGCTTTATACATTGCCCGAGGACGAGGCTTATGCCGCTACCGCCGGTTCGGAAGATGGAATGGATATTGCAAATAGATGGTTTGATGTAACTTGCCGCAAAGGTCTTTCTGAGGACCAAGTTTGGAAACGCCTAATGAGCGTCTGCACTGCTTACTATGATAACATAGAGGTAAGGGACAAGAGTGCCGGATGGATTAAAACATCATGGAGAGTAACAAGATTCAAATACCAAACTGTGCGCACTCGTCTAGAAGTTCGCATGTCATTTGTCGACGATGAAGTTTTAAGTTATCGCGTTAGACTCATCTCTGAAATTAACGAGGACAATGATTGTCGCGGGGATAATTGTTTTAAGCCTTACGATCGAGTTCTACGAACTTTAGAGCCTCTAATTCAAGAACTACAGACTACCGTGGGTGGTGGCGAATAAACACAACTATATTCTCAAATATAACTCAAAATTATGAAAAATATAATTCTAACTTTTATCCTTTGTTTAGGTTACTTATGTACCTTGGCAAAAAGTCCCAACGCACTCCTCTCCTCCCAATCAATGGACGGTGGTTTAAATCCGATTGCGTTATACGGTGAAATTGGAGATATTGGAGAAATTCGCAACATAGAGGATCCCGATTTTGAATGGACCCAATACAAAGAAAAGGATTGCTCTGCAGTTATTGGCAAATATGGTCTTATGATTGAATCAAAGAAAGATAATGGGATCGTCGGTTCAACAACCGAGGTTTCCATTAATCCTGAGGTTGATTCTTTCACTTTCGGCATGATGCTAACTGGAAAGGTTGCCAAAGATAAGGGAATTGGCCTTTTATTTGATTACGCCAATAATAAAAACTATAAGTGCATTATGTTTACAAAGGATCATTTTGTCTATTATACCGTAGAAGGAGGCGAAAAATCCATAGTAAAACAAGGTTTAATAAAAACCGGAAAAGATGGATTGCTTTTACCAATCATAACTCGTA
Organism: Muribaculaceae bacterium; assembly: GCA_022511505.1. Taxonomy (GTDB): domain Bacteria; phylum Bacteroidota; class Bacteroidia; order Bacteroidales; family Muribaculaceae; genus HGM05190. The sequence goes on along the minus strand of JAFLTK010000258.1, from coordinate 11,047 downwards.
AACATGGCCAAACTATAGTTTATCTAAATGGTCAAGAAGTTACAAAGTTAAAGAACTTTAAATTTACAGAACCTGTATTTGGCGTTGCAGTACAAGGAAAAAATAAAGTCATATGTTCCAATTTTATCTTTAATATTCTGACAGATAATAACGAGTCAGAAACAAGTACAACAGGAAATTAATAATCAAAAAACTAAAAAATGAAAAAGATTTTATTCGCAATCATTGTTGCATTATGCTCAATCACAGCATCTGCTCAGATTGAAACAGGATACCGCGGCTTTGCTGATATCGGTTATGGCATCTCTACATCTGAGATAAGTGACGGAATATATTCGGCTGACGTAAGTAACTATCTAACTATCTCGACGACACATGGTTATCAGGTAATTGAGAATTATCTTTTTGTAGGTGCCGGGGTAGGACTAGAATATTGGCATGAAGGTTCTGCCGTTTCAATCCCAATTTTCGCCGATGTCCGCTCTGATTTTTACACCGCTAACAGATTTTCAATATTTGGTGACCTCAAGATTGGCTATCGTGCCAATGACGCACAAGGGTTAACAATAAACCCGCAAGTTGGTGTTCGATTTGCACTAAACGACAATATCGGTTTGAATCTGGGCGTTGGAAGTGACATCTACAAAATCCAAGATTTAGACGGTACAGGATCTGCATTCACCATAAAACTGGGTGTCGATTTTTAATATTGACATTTATAGGAAAAATTTGAGGAACATATGTATAAATGAGGGTGTCTCAAAATAAGGGTTTGGGTACACTCTCATTTTTACTATTTAATGATCTTCCATTCTCATTCCTCGTCCATCCATCAACACCACTTTCGGCAGATGTATTTTTAAACTAAAAAGAGAAACAACGACGCCGCCCGGCGGCTCGAGGGGAGCGCGTCGGGCGGCTGTTATATTGGTAGTAACTGTTCAGGTCGTTGCGAATCGGTCGGTTACTTCTTGAGGTCGGCGACTTTGGTCAGGGTCAGGCGCAGTTGCTGCCAGAAGCGCTCGACGGCGGGGATATACATCATCTCGCTTGGCGAGTGGACGTTGCGCAAGGTCGGGCCAAACGATACCATGTCGAGGCCGGGATATTTCTCCAGGAATAGGCCACACTCGAGGCCGGCGTGGATGGCCTTGATGGCAGGGGTGACGTCATAGAGTTCCTTGTAGGCGTCGCGGGCAATCTCCATGATGGGCGATTTTAGGTTGGGGGCCCAGCCGGGATAACCGTCGCCGTGGGTAACTTTGGCGCCGGCGAGTTCAAAGAGGGCTTCAACCTGGCGGGCGATGTCCCATTTGCGTGACTCTACCGAACTGCGCTGGCTGGTGGTGACGAGTATCTGATTGTTTTCCAACATCTTAACCGACGCGAGATTGGTCGAGGTTTCAACGAGGCCCTCGAGGTCGCGGCTCATCGAGATGACGCCGTGGGGGGCGCTGTAAAGGGCGCGGATGAGGTTGAGCGAGGTGACGGCGTCGATGGTGAAGTCGGGGGTATCGACGCTCTCGATACTGATTTCGAGGGTCGGCTCGATGTCGCGATATTCGTTTTGAACGTCGGCGATAAAATTGTTGAGCGCGGTGATAACCTTCTCCTTGTGGTCGGTGTGGATACCAAACACACAGTAGGCGGCGCGGGGGATGGCGTTGCGCAGGTTGCCGCCGTCGATGTCGGCAACCGAGATTTCATGCTCCAGTGTCAGGCCATAGAGATAGCGCGCAAGCAGTTTGTTGGCGTTGGCGCGGCCCAGGTGGATGTCGCCGCCCGAGTGGCCGCCCTGACCCTTCTCGATGTTGACCTTGAAATAGAGGAAATCTTTGGGAGCGTAGGAACGGTGGTAATTGAAGACACAGGTGGTGTCAACGCCGCCGGCACAGCCTACGAAGATTTCGGCGTCATCCTCGCTGTCGAGGTTGAGCAGGATGGTTCCCGTAATCATGCCGTCGCCAAGGTTGTTGGCGCCGGTCAGACCGGTCTCCTCGTCGACGGTAAACAGCGCCTCGAGCGGACCGTGAACCAAGTCCTTGTCAACGAGCGCGGCGAGCGCGGCAGCCATACCGATACCGTTGTCGGCGCCGAGCGTGGTCCCGTCGGCGCGCAGCCAGTCGCCGTCGACAATCGTTGTTATAGGGTTGTTTTCAAAGTCAAAACTCTTGTCGTTGCTCTCGCAGACCATGTCCATGTGGGCCTGAAGAATAACGGTCGGCGCCTGCTCGTGGCCGGGAGTGGCCGGGCGGCTCATAACCACGTTTCCAATCTCGTCGGTCTTGACATCAATGCCATGTTTTGCGGCAAAATCGAGCAGATACTGACGGATTTTTCCCTCCTTCTTTGAGGGACGGGGCACCTTGGTGATTTCGTCAAAAATCGAAAAAACCAACTGCGGTTGTAGGTCTTTTACTGTCATCTTTTTAGCGTTTATATTGAGTATATTTTTAAACAAATGTTAAAACAATCCATTTCGGGTGCTAAATTTAAAAATAAAATTGGAATAGAGCAAAAAAATCGGCTAACCTTTCCTATATTTGCACAAAATTTGGTTTTTGATGCTAAAAACGATACTTTTGACCATCGCTTTGTTGGCAATCGCTTTTGTAGGTCTCGGCGTGAAGGTGCTCTTCATCAAGGGTGCAAAATTTCCCTCGGGACACGCCCACGACAATCCCGCGCTCCGTCGTCGCGGCATCAGTTGCGCCACCAACGATGTCATCAATAACAACGCTAAAAACAATAACAACACCAACAACAATAACCCCAAATGAAGAAACTTTCTTTTATTGCCAAAAGCCTTCTGGCCGGTACTATGATTTTCAGCCTCGCCGCGTGCAACAACACTAAAGAAGATGCAACCGGCGCCGCCACGGCAACAACCGCTACCGACACCGCGACCCTCCCCAATATCCGATACATCGACAGCGACACCGTCTCGGCCTACTATAACCTTGCCAAAGAGCTTCAGGAAAACGCCCTCCGCTCAATGTCGCGCATCGAAAACACTCGCCAAAGCAAAGCCACCGAGATTCAGAAACTCGCCGCCCAAATCGAGCAAAAAGCGCGCACCAACAGTTATCTGACCGAAGAAAGTTACAACGGCGACATGGCTCGTCTGCAGAAAATGAACCAAGACGCCGAGGCCCACATGGCCAACCTTCAGCGCAACTTTGACACCGAACTCGCTCAACAGCAGCAAGTGCTCAGCGACTCCCTCGAGTCATTCATCAAAGACTATTGCGCTCAGAAAGGCTATGACGCCATCCTGTTCCGCGCCGCCGGCATCTACTTCAACCCCGCCCTCGACGTCACTCAGGAAGTCATTGAAGGCCTCAACGCCCGCTACAAAAAGAAAGACGAAAAATAATCACAGGATATCACCTTCTCCAAGATACACCAAGCCCGAGGCGCGCATCGCCCCGGGCTTGGTGGTATTTATCTCTTAATATTCTTTATTTTGCGAGGTCGGCTTTCCAGGTCTCGAGCGTCTCGGTAGTAGCGCCGTTCAGCAGGCGGCCGGCTTTCCAGTCAACTGCCGGATATTGTTTCCTCAGGGCCTCGACACACGGCTCAATGGGCGAGCCGCCCGACGTGGCAAAGCAGTAGACTGTCTTGCCGTCGAGATTGTTCTCGTCGATAAATGTGTTGATAATCGTCGGGGCGACATACCACCAGATGGGGTAGCCCAAGAAAACGACGTCATATTGGCCAATATTCTCTACCTTACTCTTGACGGCGGGGCGTGACGAGAGGTCGTGCATCTCGACCGAACTGCGGCTTGTTGAGTCGCGCCAGTCAAGGTCGGCCTCGGTATAGGGCACGGCGGGCTCGATTTCAAACAGCGTTGCATCCATCACCTTGGCGAGGTCTTCGGCAACGGCCTTGGTCGTTCCGGTGGCCGAGAAATAGGCTACGAGGGTTTTTGTTTCATCTTTCATCTCTTCATCGGTTTGTGTTGCGGCGCTCTTTTGGGCACAGGAAGTCATTAACAGACAGATCCCGGCGAGTGCCATCGTGATTGATTTCAGTTTCATCTTTTTAATAATTATTTATTGATTGGAGTGTTTTTATCTAATGAAATGGGTGCGTATGTCGGCAGGCAATTCGAGTTGGCCTAACTCTTTGCGGCCCAACGCGATGCTCTTTATCAGGTAGGCGACCGACAGGCCGAGGTTGCGCATCGTTTGAAGTCCTTCGAAGTCACGCTCAACATCTTCGGCCGTGAATCCATGCACTTCATTCCAGTAGGTGCTCGACGCAATCGGCATGCCGCAGATGGTGAAATATTTGTTGATGTCGTCAAAGGCCGAGGTGCTGCCGGCGCGGCGCGATGAAACCACCGTTGCACCAACTTTCATCACCTTGGAGAACGGCGTGCTGTAGAAAAGACGGTCGAGGAACGAAAGAACGCCGCCATTGGCGTGGGCATAATAAACCGGGGTGCCAACTATCAGGCCGTCGGCCTCTTCCAGCAACGGCGCCGTCTCGTTGACCAAGTCGTTGAACACACAACGGCCATGCTCACGGCAGAAACCGCAACCGACGCATCCGCGAACGTCCTTATTGCCAACATTGACAATCTGTGTTTCAATACCTTGGACTGCAAGCGTGTCGGCAACCTCTTTTAAAGCGCGGGCGGTACATCCGGCCGGATGTGGACTGCCGTTTATCATCAATACTTTCATGCTAATAAAAATTAAAGCGATTTGAATGACCGCAAAGTTACAGAATTCAAATCGATTTATGAAATTTTATTAAGTATGTTTATTAAGTATGTACCCTTTGACGGTATCAAAGCGCGTAAAATGCCTGCCGACGAATGGAAGCGTGAATGTTTCCTCTACAAAAGCAATCGCCCTCGCGGCCGTGTTTATGCGCGCGAGAGCGATTGATGAAATTACTTGTGATTCAGGTGTTTACTTCTTGAAGAAGCGTTTGTAGAGACCCTGGAAGCCCTGGCCGTGGCGAGCCTCGTCTTTGGCCATCTCGTGAACGGTGTCATGGATAGCGTCGAGATTCATTTCCTTGGCGCGGCGAGCGATGCGCATCTTGTCCTCGTTGGCACCGGCCTCGGCAGCCATGCGCTTCTCGAGATTGGTCTTGGTGTCCCAAACACATTCGCCCAGAAGTTCAGCAAACTTAGCAGCGTGCTCGGCCTCCTCAAAAGCATAGCGTTTGAAAGCCTCGGCGATTTCGGGATAGCCCTCGCGGTCGGCCTGGCGCGACATTGCCAGATACATACCAACCTCGGTGCATTCGCCGTTGAAGTGGGCGGTAAGGTCGGCAATCATTTGCTCGTCGGTACCCTTGGCAACGCCGATTTCGTGCTCGGTTACAAATGTAAGATCCTCGTCTTCAACAAGTTCTTTAAACTTAGAGGCGGGAACGCCACAGAGGGGGCACTTTTCGGGAGCCTCGTCACCTTCGTGAACATAACCACAGACGGTGCAAATAAATTTCTTTTTCATAATTAATAAATATGATGAATGTTGGGTTAATCTTCGGCAAATTTAGCGAAAATTTGCCATTTCCCCACGATTTTTGCTAAAAAACTCCAATCGGGCTCAATCTCACAGCCGCTTATGGATACCAATCGGGGTTATGAGCCGAAGTGGGTTTTGACGGTGATTGCATTTGCTATGCCGCCACGATGCTTGAAAACCGTGTGCACCGGGCGAGAAACCAACCGCATGGTGCGACAGTCCGTGTCCTCGTGAGGAACCAAATCGTGGGCGTCGCGCCACTGCCAGAAGTCCGGCTCTCGGTTGTTCTCTTTTGCCCATCGGTCAATGACTGGTTTTAATTTTTGGGCCATCCGCATCTGGGCTATTTCCTGAATGCTATCAGCGCCGCCACCCCTTTTGGCGATTTTTAGGGTCGACAGGGTGTCATATAGGTCAGAAATATCCACAACAGAGTCAGGGAAAGTGACTGCTGAGAAATCGGGACCCCCAAATTCATCATATCGACACTGAGTAAATCCAATCTTTGCACATTCGGCATATCCCGGATGTGACGGCCTTAGAACGCACGTAAATTGGTTTGGCCCTACCCAGTCGACATGGTTTTTGGGAGCCGGATCCCAAAGAGTCCAGAGTTCCTCCAGAGCGTCCCATGTATTGGAGTCCAGAGCCGCTCGACATTCATTATAGGCCTGAATGTCGTGGCGATACAAACGGTCGAGTTCAAGCCTCATTCGGCAAAGGATGTCATATTTGTCGGCTACTCGGCCTTTGGCATGAAGCTGTTGTTCGCATTTCAGAATATCTGTTTTTTTCATAAGAAATGGGTTAAAAATAGTTTTAAAAAAATTGTTATAATTAATATAATTATTGAGAAGGCTATTAAGGCCAACGTTATAAGTTCTGCCAAACCGATGAAGATGTATTCTTTCGGCTCATCATCAAAGTCGTCATCGTCGTCAAGAACGTCGTGGAACAGCATATCAACGATTCTGTCTAGGAACCTATCTATCTTGCTTTTTTCTTGCATAGATATCATTTTTATTGGTTAGCGGACTACCCTCCGAGAGCCGGAAGCGCACCTTTTACCTTTCAACCGCTGAAGATGTCTCAATGGGGGATTATTTACCTCGTTTGCCGATCAGTTCTGCAATTTTTTTGAGAAATTCAATCGGCGAAGGACCGGGATGGATCATTCTGTCTTATATTTAAATGTTTGCCGAACCATTCGTCTTTTGACAAATGCACCTTTCACTTTTTTCATTCGGCCGAAGGTGTTTAATCTTACACTCATTTGGCTAAGACAGGGCAATTAGCCTTTGTTTTTAAGAAGCTTGACTACTTCGATCGCTGCCGGAATAACCACGAGAGCAATCTTAACGAATGTTTTCATATAATTTTTTAGATTACTTTGGGCCGTTGTAACGGTTGCCGAAGAGGCCACACAGGCCATAGAAGACCTTTTCAATCACTCCGTTGCGAGTCAGATAGGAGTGGTCGGAGGCAGAAATTTTCTTTTTGCCAAAAAGTTTTTCAAAAAGCCACTTCGGGTCGTCGAAAAGGTGGGTGCTCATATTTTTAAATATTTTAGAATTAATTATTTAGTTGCAAATCTTCTTTTGTTTCGCCCTCGAGATAGCCTTCGGGGTTGAAACTTTTTTGCCTGAGGTAGGCAATCTGGATGACGGCCGGGACGGTGACACGATAGGCCGGTCCGGCAATATCGATTAATGTCCACAGGGCGGTTACTGCCCATCCCACAGGGCCCATCATGACTGACGCCACGCGAGTCAGCATCGCGTTGCCGGCAAGAGAGAGACCTCGCCCGATAATAAACCGTGTGACGGCATTGACCACCGAAACGAGAAGTATATAACTTTCAAAGCCTCCTGCGCGAAACGCTGCCATTAGCGCCGTTATTGCTGCTTGGCGTGAGAAATTCGTGACCGGCAACTCGAGTTCTTTAACCATGCTTTTAAGTTCTTCCTCGGAGGCTTTTTCCAAAGAGTCGGTGAAAAGTTTCTGAAGAATGTTCATTTCAACCAATTCGTCGGGTGAAGATGGCGAGAATTTGACCTTGCATTGCTTAGCAACGCTGTGGAGTATCTCAGAATATTCAGGGCCCTCGCCTCTGAACATATTGGCAATCGAATTTCCGCCAAACAATCGAAACTCATTGATTAGTTCCGGAAGATACTCTTTAACCGAGTGGGGATAGTTCTGTTTATAGATTTCTTCTGTCGACAGATTCTCGGTCCATCGATACTCGCCATCTCTATCCTTGAGGATAATGTCGCTCAAAACGAGCAAATCCTCATTGGATGCCGACTTTAAAAAAAGTAAGTTATTCATGTGGTTTTGAATTTATTTTTTTAATTTTGTTGCAAAGATATGACCTGTTTTTTTAACGTCAAAGACCAAGAAATGTCTGTTTTTCAGGTATTTTCAGGAACTTGGCGATAAGAGCGGTTTTACAGACCTTAACAGAGACTTATGATTGAATTGACCCAGTATAATGTAATAGAAATAGCGTGGCGAGGTCGCCTGCTGTTTAATAAAGAGGCCGAATATGAGGAATTTCTCGGCATAAAATTTGATGCAATCAAAGAGGCCCAAGAGAAAGGCAACACCGAGAAAATTGACCTGTATTACATGGCGCTCGACCGCGAGTGCCATCAGCAGTGTGGTGAGTCTTTGAGGTTGCTTGTCTACAATTATCTGAAGGCATCAGAGACGACCGACGAGAATAGTTTCTCGTGGGGTGACGTCTGCCGGGACTTGCGAGTACGCAAAAGATTCTACAGATGGCTATTTCTGAAATCATGCATTACAAACATGCGTTTGGACGCCGAAACTGAGGATAATCTCAAAGTCTACGAAAATGAAAGTGCCTATAAGGAACTTTTGAAACGATTTTATCCCGAGGGAACTGAATCCTATTATGATATTGACCCGATTTTTGGGATTCTAATGGCTTTTGACGTTGTTAAGCCCCGCCTTTTTCACAATAAACAATCGGCCCGCGCGCGCGACATCACTCAGGAGGCGACCGTCAAATCGCTTGAAAATTTATTGAAATTGATAGATGTGCTTAGAGATGACATGCCTATTCATGGCATCATCGACAAACCGCTATCTTTTAGCCAATCAAGCGCATTGATAGAAAGGATTTTGAATGATAGGGATGAGGAAGAGTTGGCTGAGTGTACGGTCGCGCGAATATGGAAAACGTTAGACGAGATTCAAAATGACTGCATCGTCTGCAGTTCTCCTGAATCAATCGACATCCATTCAACGTCTATCAGTTTTTATAAAATGCCGGGGATTTGGATAGATGACAGCGACAATGGCAAGACGCGCTTCTGGGTGTTCCCCGACAATATGTTCTTTGCTTTCTGTTTTGTTTTGGATGGAGTACAGTGGATATTGATTCCCTACGAGTTTGCATCATGGGAAAATGATGACAGTGGAATGAACGACAAGTGTTTTTGGGCTACCTACGAGGCTAACCGGCAACTGATTTTTTCAGATAAACATCTTGCCGCGGCCAACCAAGTGGCCATTGTCAATTATGAGAGATTATTTGATGACAATGGTGAGTTCACGGAATTAACGTTCTCGCTCGATGGCGAGAAACCCGGGTGGATGGATTGGTCATCCTTCAAGCGACTTGACTATGACGATGAGCGTTTTAGGTATTTCCTTGATATAGTCGAGAGGATTTACAAGAGGGGCGGAACAGAACTGAGTATGATTTTTGAAAACAGAGGCGCTTTCATGACCGATGTATTTAACTGTCTGGTTGCAATTGATCGGAAATACCTCTATGTGACCGATCAGATTTCAAGCCGTTTTTATCTGACCTACGACAAAAATACCCACGCCTTTGAGTATGAAAACGATAAGAAAGAAGAGACAGAAAGTCTGCTCGACATAGAAATTTCAGCCGACAGGCCATTGTATCTAATTCCGCGAGATAAAAAACCGAAAATAACCGATCAGAAACATATCAGATTTAGCGAAGCCGTCGCCAACACCCTTCTTGACCATCAAATTTCAGTTTATCACGGCAAAGGCAAACGAGCCTTGTGCCTGAACGAGTTCAGCATTTCGATAAGGCTCGACGATGAAGCGACTGTAGAATCGCTTGGAATAAAGCAAGTAACCTCGCGAGAAGAGTTATTATCCATGGCAGATTCAAAAACGAACAAGGCCTGAAAAGGCGCCCCGGTCGGCCAATCCTGCTCTCGCCCCGGAGTTGTCTCCCGGTGGTTTGCAGAATACACATCCCGATTTGGTGCAGTGTTGAGATTTTTTTGTAAATTTGCCAATTAAATTGATTTTGCCATTTCAATAGATATTGGACTTTTGCAATGAGAACCCAGCAAGAATTAGACGGCGTGACGCTGCTTGGCAACACCGGTGTCAAGTACCCGACGAGTTATGCTCCCGAGGTGCTGGAGACGTTTGTCAACCGCCATCCCGACCGAGATTATATCGTGACTTTTACGTGTCCTGAATTTACGTCGCTGTGCCCCAAGACGGGTCAGCCTGATTTTGCACGCATTATTATCAATTATATCCCCGGGGAGCGGATGGTGGAGAGCAAGTCGCTGAAATTGTATCTGTTCAGTTTCCGCAACCACGGCGATTTTCACGAGGATTGTATCAATATCATCCTCAATGACCTCTGGGAGTTGATGCACCCGCGTTATATCGAGGTCATCGGGCGGTTCACGCCTCGCGGCGGCATTTCAATCTACCCGTTTGCCAACCGCGGCGACGAGGCCCATCAGGATATTGTCAAGGCGCGCATGCTCGCATCTTTTGTCAATGACTTTTAACCGATTAAAGGAGAAGAGATGAAAGATGCTTTGATAGTTCTCTCGGGGGGCATGGACTCGGTGACAATGCTCCACGATTATAAGGACCGCATCGCGCTTGCGGTCAATTTCAACTATGGTTCCAACCACAACGCCCGCGAGGCTGAGTGTGCGCGCTGGCAGTGTCAATTGCTTGGCGTTGAGTTGATTGAGATTGACCTCGGCTTTATGGGCGAGTATTTTGAGAGTTCGCTGTTGAGCGGTGCCGATGCCATTCCCGCGGGCCACTATGAGGACAGCAACATGAAGTCGACGGTGGTCCCGTTTCGCAACGGCATCATGCTCTCGGTTGCAGCCGGGCTTGCCGAGAGTCGCGGGCTGAACACGGTCATGATTGCCAACCATGGCGGCGACCACGCTATCTATCCCGACTGCCGTCCCGAGTTTATCAGCGCCATGGGTAACGCCATCGCTGCCGGGACCTACGCCGACATCAAACTGTTTGCCCCCTATACCTCGCTGAGCAAGGGCGAGATTGCAAAGCGTGGCAAGGCGCTCGGCGTCGACTATTCCCACACCTACTCTTGCTATCGCGGAGGCGAACACCACTGCGGGACCTGCGGGACTTGCGTTGAACGCGCCGAGGCCCTTGCCGAGGCCGGCATTCAACTTGAAGTTAACACCTAAAAAACCTTAACCATCGCGGAGCGATGACAATTTCAATAACCCCGTACTTGCGAGCGCAGCGAGCTG
>JAFLTK010000257.1 GCA_022511505.1 Muribaculaceae bacterium | reverse complement strand
GAACGGTATATTCCACGGTCAGAGCATAACCGTTCTGGGTCAGAGCCGTTTGGGCAGTTGCGGCGGTGCATGCGCCGGCAATTGCCATCATGGCTAATACTGTCTTTTTCATAAGTTATACTTGATTTAAAGTTTGTTTTTCATGGGTGGTTTAGCGGATAACCTTAGTGGCCTTGTCGCCCTGACGGCGGATGAAGATGCCGTTCTGAGGCTCGGCGATGCGAACGCCCTGGAGGTTGAAGTATTCAACGGGGGCGTTGTTGTTGTCGACGGCAACGTTGTTAACGCTGGAGCTGGCGGGAACGGTGAATTTCAGTTTCACCATGGGGCTCTGCTGGCAGAAGATGTAGATATACTTCGAGCAGTCGTCGCCGGGCACGTCCTCGATGTTGAAGCAAGTGAAGTTTGACTTAATCAGATACTGCTGAGCCTCGGCTTCGTTGAGTTGACCGTAGAGGCGGGCAACGAGAGTAGCGTCATCTTTCTCGGGGTTGCTGACGGGGGTGTCGGTGTAACTAACTTCGGCGATAGCGATAGCGTCGGCCGAGCAAGGCATGTTGGCACCCTCGGCACCGCCTGCACCTTCGCCCGAAACGTAGGCGATATAGTCAGTACCCTGAAGGTTGAAGATGATGAAGCCGTTGTTTGACGAGTGCTGGGGAGTTACAAAGAACTTGTCGGTGGGACGCCATGCCTGAACGCCGTCCTCATCGTAAGCATATTCAAAGAGGCGGATACCGTTACCAAGAGCCTTGGCGGTGTTGAAACCGGTGATACCGATAACGGGGTTGCTGTAGAACGCCATCTTGGTGTAGAAACCGTCCTCGTCGAGGTCGCCGAAAATCTGGGCGCTACCGGTGGTTTTGGCTGCACCGGCGCCTGAGTTGGCAAAATCAGAGTGGATGGGAGCCTGGAACGACTCGACACCTACGTTGCCAACTTCGATACCGTCAAAAATGTAGTCCTCGCCCACGCCCGAGTCGTTGGTGGTGATGAGGTCCCAATAGCCGGCAGTGACGTCGCCGTGAACGTGGCCCAGGGCGTCATAGCGGCCGGGGGTACCGTCGTTCATGCGCACCTGACCGATGGGCTGCTGGGTGGCGCCGTCGATGACGATGAGGTTGTGGCCGTCCTGGGGATAGTAGGCACCGGCATAAGCGCCCGAGCCATACCAGCCGGCGTCGGCACAACGGAGCAATACGTGGCCGGCATCGTCGGCGGTTGCCGATACCCAACCCTTGGTGTTAAACGGAGCGGCTGCTACCGAAATATCTTTCACGAAACCAAACTGGCCATAGACCGAGATGGTGTTGGCTACGTTGTCAATCATGTAGAAGTGGTCGCCATAGCCGATACCGGCGCGGACGTTTGCATTGCCAAGCATAGCGTCGCTGCCCCACTCGATTGAAAGCGAGTAACCTTTGTTCTTGAAGTCACCAACGATAGCGGCTGTGCCACCGGTGTACTCTGCAAATGCTGCGCCGCTTGCACATGCAACTGCCAATGAAACGAGAAGAAGTTTTTTCATAAGAATTGATTTTGGAGTTGTTTATGATTCATTTAGTTGTTTATAATTTCGATAGATGATTGGTTGCCTTGGCGGCGGATGTAGAGACCGCCGGCGGGGTTGTCGACCTTGACGCCTTGAAGATTGAAATACTCTATCGGGGCATCGGGGTTGTCGACGGCGGTCGCCGGGATGACGCCGCTGGTGGTGTCATAGACGATGAAGAGCCCGTTGCGAACGGCGCGGGGCCCGTTGCTGTCGCTGGGGTTGTTGAGCGGGTTCTTGCCACACGCTTTTGTCCAGATGCAAGACGAGCCTCCGCCGTCAAAGTTGAGCGCGTCGACACAGCCCAGATTTATCATCAGGTCGGCAATCTCGTGGGCGTTCATGCCGGCCGATACACCGCTGTTTTTGGAGTCACCGTCAACGACGGCAAATATCAACTTGGTGTGGGTGGCATCGGTGCCGATTGCAGTGCGCGGACGACGAGAATCCCAGTTGGGCATCGAGCTGAGGATGCCGTCGCTGACTCGCGCGCTGTTGACTACAAGCAGCGGGTCGCCGCCGATTAGTTCTGTGCACTCGACAAAGGCATGCCCCTTGCTTGCACCGCTGACACTGACCTTGGAGGGCGTGACCTCATAGATGTCGCCCGGCTTGACGTCTTGAAGCGCCTTGATGTGAGCGGCGCTGTTGGTTGACAGAACGACACAGCCGGCGGGGATGGCGAGGCTGCCGCCGTTGATGACGGGCGACGACTTGACGGTGAACGTCGTCGGGCGGTCGCTGTGGATGATGCCTTCGGCCGGCTCGAGAACCACCTCGAGGCTATTCTCGACGGCGGTAGCGGTATTGGTACCCCAACGCGACGTGTAGAGTATCATCTCGCCGGTGGCGCGGGGCACGTTGATGTAGGTCGGGGCGTAGGTCTGCTTACCGTTCAGTTTGGCGCCGAAGTTGACCGACACGTTGCCGATATGGACAGTGTGGTCGGAGTTGTCGATGCCAATCGAGCGCCATGCGGTCGCGGTTTTGGCAATTTTGATAATCTCGCCGCCGCTGATGGTCGAACCGATAGGCCCGTAGGTCGAGTAAAGGTCGGCGTTGATGCCAACGCGGCAGTCAAAGCCTCGGTCGACAAGTTTTTGGGCCATCGCCGGGACGGTTGTGCCGGTCGTGCGGATATTCTCGGGGTTGTAGGTGACAACGCGAGCACCGGGTTTGGTAAGGTCGGCCACGCAATACCAGAGTTTTTGCTTGGCCGCTCCGCTCAGCGTCACGGTGTAGATGGTGACGCCGTCAAAGGTCACCGCCTCGCCCAGGCGCTCGACCTCATAGTCTTTGCCGTTGAGCGTCCACGTCTCGGCGCTAAGCGTCGACGGGAGCAGCAACGCCGCCATGAGTATCAGTGAATATAGTTGTTTCATTTATAATTGATGTTGTTATTGTTGTTGATGTTGTTATTGTTGTTGATGTTGTTATTGTTGTTGATGTTGTTATTGCATCTAATATCTATTCTCTATTCACTAATATCTACCCTGCGGGCGCTTATCGGCTCCATCTTGAGGACTTGGCCGTCGGGCAGGGCGACGGTGTGGGGCACGCTGTCGCTGTTGACAACATAGTAGACACGTTGGCCCTTGGGCGACACCCACTCGGCTCCCTTGACCACATAGTCGGGTCCGAAAACGGGAATGTTGACCATCGGGTTGTCACCTACCGGGACGAACTCGCCGACATACCGGCCGCCGATAAACACGTCGTGCTGGTCGCGACGGAAGTCGACGAGATTCTTCAGGAACCGGGCTTCATACTCTGTTTTTTCGTCGACCCAGAGGAGTCGCGGGTCTACCCAGCCCAGTTGCGAGCCATAGAGGAGACACTGCATGTTCTGATAGCGGAAGTCACCGTTGCGCACGTCGGTATAGGGCGTGTAGGTGTAGGCGGTCGTCAGCACGCGGTCAGAGTAGATGAGCGGATAAAGCGGGAGGATGCGACACGAGGGGTCGTGGGGCGTGTTGACCGTCAGCAGGATGTCAAAGACCGGGATGTAACACTCGGCATTCTCCTCAGAGAAGATGATGTTGCCGTCGCGCAAGTGGTTGGCGCGCATATCGTCGATGATGTCGCAGTAACTTTCATACCAAAACTCGCCGCCACCGGCCGGGTGGTCGTGGTTGGCGGCATAGCAGGGGTAGGGAGCGGCAGCGGCAATTTGGTCGATGTAGAGGCCGTTGGTGCCAAGCCGGTCCTGAATAGAATCGGCGAGTTCACAGAGGATTTCGTGCCAGATGGGCGACGATGGACATGTCACCGTGTTGGGGACAATCGATGTCGGGTAAATCTCGGTGTAGAGGGCACCGTCGGCACGTCGGCACGAGGCGAGGCGACCGTCGCGGGCGGTGTAACTATCGGCCGCGGGGTCCCAGAGGCGCCCGTTGATATAGGGCATGACCTGACAGTTGCGGTCGCGGACGGCTTTCACAATCCCGGCAAACTCGCTTTTGGCGGGGAAATAGTCGGGATAATGGCTGTCGTAGGCGTGATTGTGCCAGAAATACCAGTGGAACGCGATATTGTCGCCAAAATAGTCGATGGAGCGGTTGACGGCGTTGACGGTGGTGTCACCGGTGTACTTGGCGCGCAACCAGAGGTCTTTCTCGACGAGCCAGCGCGGAATATTGCGCTCGCTCAGCGGCTTGTTGCCCCACGTGGTGGTGTGGGCCCACGGGCGATACCACGCGACGGCGGCAGCGCTCCATCCGTCGGGGTTAAACGCGCTGACGGTAGTCCACGGCAACGCGAAACGGCCGTTGCTGTTCCATGCCGCCGAGGTGACGGTCTTGGTGGTGAAACGGTTCTGACCGCGGGCGGTGTCGATGGTCATCAGTTTGCCGCAGGCTTTCGGGTCGCGGGGCGAGTAGAAAAAGGCGCCCGCGGGTGTGTCGACCATCATCATCTGCATCGACGCGCTCCATGACGGGTAGTTGGCTTCATAGACCGTGTCGGCGCGCAGTTTGTAGACGTTACCCCAGCCGGCCGGCGTGATGACGCGCGAGGTGGGAACGGTGTTGACGGCAATCGTCGGGAACAGCACCTCGGTTACTTTCCAACCATTGGGTAGACCGGCGGTGATGTCCCAGTGGAGCAACGGCGAGTCATCGGGCAACGAGACGGTCATCTCGACGGGATAATTGTTTCCGTCATACTGCAACCGCGTGTCCCAATGGAATTTAAGCACGGCCGACGAATCGGTGCGTTCCTTGGTGTAGCCGCGATAGACAGCCGTAGCCGGGTTGACCTCGGGGGTCTCCCCTTGGGCGCCGAGGTAGGTCAGCGTCCACGGAGACCGATTGTTGCCCGGGGCGACAAGATTGCCCGACCCGTTGCAGGTCATCGACAGGATGTCAAAACTCTTGCCGCCGCCGTCAAAGGTGACAGAGGTAAGGTCGTTGGCGAGTGTCACTTTACCATCCTTTTCGGTGACGGTAGAGGCGGCGTTGAGGCTCAACGCGGTCAGCAGGGCGATGCTTGTCGGCAGGAAATATTTCATGCTTTTTGTGTTGTTGATGTTGTTGGTGTTGTTATTGTTGTTGTTGATGTTGTTGTGTTGTTGTTGATGTTATTGATGTTGTTGATGTCGTTGTTGATGTCGTTATTGATGTTGTTGATGTTCAATAACAACAATAAAAACATTAAAATCAATAAAATCAATAACAACAATAAAATCAGTAACAACAATAACAACAGTGACAACAAAAATTAATACCCTTCGGGGTTGGTCAGATTCTTGTTGCGGTCGAGGTCAACGCGCGGGATAGGCCACCATAAAAAGCGTTCGGCCCAGAAGCGGTTGCGGTCGCGAACGGTGTATTTGTCGGCCACGTCTTCAAAGTTTGGCACGTCGTTGAGGTCCCAGCGGTCTCCCTTGCCCTCCTTGTAGAACTTAGGCATGTCGGCCTTGGTCAGTCCGTCATAACCCTTGTTATACTCGCCCTCTTTGGCGTCCTTGACACCCTTGGGCTGTCCGTAGGTGGGCTGGGCGTTGAGAATGTCGCCAAGATGCCAGCGGCGGAAGTCGGTGACGAGCACGCCCTCCTGGGCAAGTTCGACCTTGCGCTCGCGGCGCACGATTTGACGCATCAGCGCTTGGTTGCCCTTGCGCTCGGCACCGAATTCGGGCATACCGGCGCGGCGGCGCACCTTGTTAATCGCTTCATAGACAGTCTCGTCGAGTCGGTTGAGCTCGATCATGGCCTCGGCGTAGGTCAGATAGGCCTCGGCGGCGCGCATGACGATGATGTCAATGGTGCTCTCCGAGAAACTTTCGGTGACATCCTCGTTATACTTGTTCCAGAGGGCGCCGACGCCCGAGCGGGCAAATGAGTAAGAAGTGCCGGTTACGTCGACGTTGGTGTAGGCATACCACGCGTTTTTGTTGCGCGGGTTGGGGAATTGGCGCGAGTTATTGTCATAGCAGTTGAGCACGATGGCGCGCTCGCGATTGTTGAACCACATGGTGTCGCCGTGCATCAGCATGGTGTGGTGCATGCGCGGGTCGCGGTTGAGGTAGGGTTTCTTGGGGTCATAGACGTCGCTCTCGTCGATGCGCTTGCCATATTTGTCCTCAAAGCACACTTGGAGTAGTGTCGACGGGAAGCGGACGCTTGAGCCGCCGGCCGTGCGCGAGGTGTGACCGTAGCGCAGGCGGTGGGTGTGGATTACCGACGATGACGACGTGTAGTTATATTGCCACAGAATCTCGTTCTGCACATCGGGCTGGGCCTGACCGGCGAGGGTGAACAGGTCGCCGAAGTTGGCGGCGAGTTTATGGTGTTCCATCACCTGCTTGGCGGCCTCGGCGGCTTTCTCGAAGTAGGAAGTGCCCTGTCCGCCGAAGTCGTGGCTGCCGGCGAGCAGTGCCCAGCGTGCTATCAGGTTGTAGACCATACCGTTGCCGGCACGGCCGCGGTTTTCGGCGTCCCACGGCAGAATGTTGGCCTCGCCGATGGCGGTAAGTTCGGCGATGATATAGTCGGCAATCTCTTTCTTGTCGTGGCGCGGCTCGTTATACTGTTCAGTTGTAACCGATGAGGTGAAGAAGGGGATGTCACCGTAGGCTTGCACGAGATTATAGTAAGCATAGTCGCGAACGGCGTATGCCTCGGCCAATCGGCGGCGATAGACGGCACTGGCGTCGCCGCTACCGTCGACGAGTTCGTCAAAAGTCAACTTGGCGCCGTCGATGACGTTGTTGGCACGGGCAACGATGGCCCAGTGGCCGGCCCAGTAGGAATTGACGTAAGACTGGTCGGGAGTCAAACCGCCGCCGGCGCTGATGGTGTTGTTCTCGTCGGCCTCAAGCCCGTAGGGGCAATACATATCCTGCATCGCACACTGGGGGACGGCCCAGTTCTGGTCATAAATCAGCAGACGGTAAACGCCTGTGACACCGTCGTTTATACCGGCATCTGACATATAGAATCCGTCGGAATCAAAGGCCGAACTTTTCTTGTCGAGAAAGTCTGAGCAGGAGCAGATGCCAAGCCCTGCGGCGGCTATAATTGATAGATATATCGCTTTTTTCATTGTAGTACCGGTTTAGAATTCAAGTTGGAGACCAACGAGGAATGTTTTGTTGAGAGGATAGCAAGAAGCGCCCGAAGTAGTCTCGGGGTCAAATCCCTTGTAGAAGTTGTCGCCGCGGATGGTGAAAAGGTTTTGGGCCGTAGCATAGACGCGAACGCGCTCGATGGTGGCCTTGCGGGTGAGGTGTTGAGGTATGGTGTATCCGATAACGAGGTTTTTCATGCGGCAGAAAGCGGCGCTCTTGACCCAGTAGGACGAGAACAGGTTGTTCTGTGAACTACCGCTGACGTCGTTGATTAGCAACGGGTATTTTGCGTTGGGATTCTCGGGAGTCCACGTGTCGAGTTGGTGCTCATAGATTGTCGAGTTGCCAAGGAGGGGACGCGCGCCGCCGCCGGTATAGGCAACATCGTTTTTGCCGACGCCCTGGAACAGAATAGATAGGTCAAAGTTTTTCCACGTTGCGCTCAGGTTGAGGCCGAAAGTGAAGTGGGGGAGCGGGTCGCCAATCTTGACGCGGTCGTCGCCGTTGATGACGCCGTCGTCGTTGATGTCGACATAACGAACGTAGCCGGGCTTGATGTTGGCGCGCTCGCCATAGACGGCATAGACATAGGTGCCGTCCTCGTTGCGGGCGTCGATTTCGTCCTGACTCTGGAACAGGCCGTCGGCGAGATAACCGTAGTACTGGCCGTAGGGCTGACCCTCGAGGGTCCAGCGGTTGCCGCTGGTGTACTCGTTGCCATAGAGGTCGAGAACCTTGTTGCGAACGTCGGAGATGTTGAAGCGGGCCGAGTAGTTGACGTTACCACAGCGGTCGTTCCACTCGATGGAGAACTCCCAGCCGGTGTTGCGCATCGAGCCGGCATTCTGCCACGGCGCGGTCAGCGCTACAAATTCGGGAACGGGGAACTGCTGGAGCATGTCGTCGACGCGGCGGTAGTAGTAGTCAAACGAGCCCGAGAGGCGGTTGCTGAACAGACCATAGTCGAGACCCACGTCAAACTGTGACGACTTTTCCCAGCCAATCAGCGTGTTGGCGAGCTGAACCTGTGCGGCACCCGGAACGAAGTTGCCGTCAAACCAGTAGCCGTAGCCCTCGGCCGACGAGATTGCCGACACGTAGGGGAAGTAGGAACCGATATCCTGATTGCCGAGTTGACCGTAGGAGAGACGCAACTTGAGGTTATCGAGAACGTTGCGGGTCGACTCCATGAAAGCCTCCTGAGAGATGCGCCAGCCGGCCGATACCGACGGGAAGAAACCCCAGCGCTTGTTTTTCTTAAAGCGCGAAGTGCCGTCATAGCGGCCGTTGACTTCAAAGAGATAACGGTTGTCAAACGAGTAGTTCACGCGGAACAGGTAGGAGAGCATCGCGTAACTGTAGCGGTAGGTGCTGTTGGTCGCGGTCGAGGCGTCGCCGTGGACGAGGTCCTCATAGCCGTCATAGTTAAAGGTGTTGCGGTATCCCTCGAGGCTGTTGTAGTTGAGTTCCTCGCTCTGGAAACCGACGAGAGCCTTGAGGTAGTTTTTGCCGAAGTTGTTCTCATACTGGGCAGTGGCGGTATACTGGATGAAGTCCTGACTCGAGCGGCTTTCGCGGGCAGCCTTGTAGGCGGGGCGAGTTTCCTTGTATATACCGACTTCATACTCGTCATAATTGCTTGCAAACGTGTTGGTTCGGCCGTCGTTGCGTTTCCAGTTCCAACTGCCAAGGATTGTCAGCCCCTTGACGGGAGTCAGGGTCAGATTGGCCTTGGCGATATATTCGGGAGCGATGCTGTTTGAATAACCGCCGTCATAGATTGCAGCGACGGGGTTGTTGCCTTGCAGACCGTAGCCCCAGTGGCGCTCGCCCGTCTCGGGGTCGACATCGTAGGCCGCGAGAATGGGGGTAAATGTCATCGCATAGCCGATATTGTCGGTAGTCGAGCCGATGGGATTGTGGACCTCGGCCTGGCGGATGCTAAAGTCGACGCCGACTTTCAGCCAGTTGGTGACTTTCATGTCGCTGTTGAGGCGCATCGTGTAGCGCTTGAAACTGTTGTTGTGGACCATACCGTCCTGGTGATAGTAACCGGCGCTGGCGTAGGTGCTTACCCAGTCGCCACCGCCTTGAACGCCTATCGAGTAGTTCTGGACCATGGCGCTGTTTTTCATAATCAGGCTGCGCCAGTCTGTATCCCAGCGTCCAAACTCGTTGGAACCCTCTTCGATATATTTCTGGATGAGTTCAGTGTACTGCGGCTCCTGGTTGTTGTTGATATTTGCCTGGTCGATGGCTTGCAGGTAGGTGACGGCATTGACCGGCTTTGGCATGTCGGTAGGTTTGTTCCAGCCTACATAGCCGTTGAATGTCACTTTGGGCTTGCCGCTCTTACCGCGCTTGGTGGTGATGAGGATGACACCGTTTGACGCGCGGCTACCGTAGATAGAGGCCGAGGCGGCATCTTTCAATACCGATATTGACTCGATTGTGTTGAGGTCTATGCGGTTCATGTCGCCCTCGACGCCGTCGATGAGAATAAGCGGCGACTGGGTCGAGTTGAGAGAACCGAGACCGCGGATGCGGAGCGAGGCGTTGTCGGCACCCGGCGCGCCGCTGGTCTGTGTAGCCGTCAAGCCCGGAACGAGTCCCTGAAGGGCCGACGAGCCGTTGGAAACACTGCGGCGCATAATATCTTCAGAACCGATGCTCTGCACGGCGCCGGTCAGATTGACCTTGCGCTGAGTTCCGTAGCCAACGACAACCACGTCGTCGAGCACCTGAGAGTTATCTTCCATGACGATGTCAAGGTTGGTCGATTCGGTGACTCTGACCTTGCGAGTCTCCATACCGACGTAGGAGAACGTCAACGTTCCCGCGCCGGGCATGGTGATGGTGAACCTGCCGTCGGCATCGGTCGCTACTCCTACTTTACTCTTCTCAGCGATAACTGAAACACCATACAGCGCATCGCCTGACTGGTCTTTGACTGTCCCTGTAACTGTGAATGAGGCTCCCATCGCCCAGAGGCTCTGAAGGCTGATGGTTGCTATCAATAGTAACAGGCGAATTTGTTGTGTTACTTTTGGCATTATGATTGGCTTTAGTTGATTTATTTTAGGATTTAATCTCTCCCTATGCGAGTTGTGACTACAAAATCTCCATTTGGCTGACTATTTGCTGTCGCGTCAACACGAATTTTAACAATTATGGGCGAGTTGTTTATAAATAATTGATAGATAGGAAGATAGCGTCAATTTTCACGTGGTTTTAACACTTCGTCCTTTTTCAGGGGTTTAAGTTAAGTACTTTTTTGGTGAAAACCTATTTATTTTAGGATTTTTAACATAAATATTTGACTATTTTTAGTTTTATAGCTAATATTTTAAAATGTTATGGTTTATTAATTAATATTTTTAAAATGGATTGCACCATTTTTTAGCAAACTATGGCTAATGTAACTAATATGCTAAAATAGCTAAAATAGCTAATGTCGCGATTCTATCTACTATCTACTATCTACTATCTATTCTCTATCTTCGCTCCTTTTGATATCCTCGAGGGTTTGCCAGACTTGGTACAGGCCGCGGGGAACGTGGAAGCAGCCTTTCCACTTGCCGCCTTTTAGGGGCAGCAACACCTCGCCGCTGCGGCTCAGATACCCAAACCACTCGCGGTATTCGGGGTCCTTGAAGTTGCTCCATGTATAGTCGTGGACGCGCTCAAACCACTCCAGACACTGCTCGTCGCCGGTCAGAGCATAACCCTTTATCATCGAAATAAGAGTCTCGATGTGGACCCACCACAGTTTTTGGTCCCACTCCAATTCCTGGGGCGGACATCCCTTGAGGTCCATAAAGTAGAAAATGCCGCCATATCGATGGTCCCAACCATAGCGCACCATCTTCAACGCGGTGTCTTTGGCTTTCTCAATAAGGTCGGGGCGGCCGAGACGCTTGCCAAGGTCCATGATGAACCACATCGCCTCGATGGCGTGGCCCGGATTCAGATGACGTCCCTCAAAGCAGTCGCAGAGGGTCCCGTCGTCGAGCACGTTCTCAACAACCAGGCCGTCGAGTTCGGGGCGAATGAAAACGTCCATCACTTCGTGCAGGAAATTTTCGGTCGTTGCTTTAAACGTCTCCTCGTCGAGCAAGTGCTGAATTTCGAGAACGAGGTTGCAGAGAATCATCGGCAAGGCGAAATTCTTCAGATTGCGGGTACAGGGGTAAAGTTTGTTCCAGATACCCTTGGGATTGTCGCGGCGTGCAAGAGTGCTTTCCCATGTTTTCAACACAATTTCCTCATATTCCTTGCTACCCGTCGCCTTGGCCAACTGACCGAAAGCCATTGTTGCAAAAGTGTTGGAAAAAATGTTGTAGGGCTGAACGAGCGGACGGCCGTCGCGGGTGGTCGAGAAGTAGAAATTGTAGTTGCCGTCGTGGCACTTTTTCAAAAACTCGGCGCCATGGATGGCGGTTTCGAGCCACTCGGGGCGCTGCTCGACGTTGTTGTAGAGCATCGAGAAGAGCCACACCTCGCGGCCCTGAAGCCAGATGAATTTGTCGGTGTCAAACACTTCTCCCTTGCGGTCGAGGCATGTGAAATAGCCTCCCTCCTCGCGGTCGATGGAATTGTCGAGCCAGAACGGTAGCACATTATCAAGCAACTCGTCGCGGTATTGAGTTATCAGATTGTCAATGTTTTGTATCATAATTGTGGTATTGATTGGCAGATTTTTTGGAGGGGAAAATTATTCCCAGAAATTTTCGATATCTTCAAGCGAGCGCCCGGTAGTTTCGGGGACAAGGCGCCACATTATTAAAATGTAGGGTATACACATCAAGGCAAAGAGGATGAATGTTCCGGCCGGCATGAGGTTCTGCAGCAACCACGGTGTCAACTGGCCGATGAGGTAGGTGCCTATCCACAGGGCGAGCCCGGCAATCGACATGGCGACGGCGCGTATCTTGGTGGGGTACATCTCGCTGAGCAGCACAAACACGACGGCACAAATCGACCCGGCGCAACACATTATATAAAACAGGAAGAACGCCAGTAGCCAAATTGACGACAGCCCCATTTCGGTGCCCCACGTGAAATAGCCGGCAATCAGAATGAGCGATATAATCATACCGCCTACACCCCAGTAAACCAATTGTTTGCGTCCGATTTTGTCGATGAGGAAGATGGCGGCCACGGTGGTCAAGGTGTTGACGGCGCCAACCATGATTTGATAGAACAGCGAGTCACCCGTCGACAGACCGGCATCCTCAAAAATCGTCGGGCCATAGTAGAGGACGGCGTTGACACCCATAAACTGGCCGAGGATGGCGATGGCCGAGCCTATCAGCACGGCGCGAAACATGCGGGGTTTCAGTATCAGCCTCCAGTCGGCGCGCTCGGCAGCCGAGGATTGGAGCGATTTCTCGACGGCACGGAACTCGGCGTTGACGGCCGCGGGGGTGGTGAACACCCGGGCGAGGATGTCCCGACCCGCCGCCGCGCGATGGTGGGCAATCAGCCAGCGAGGACTCTCGGGGATGGTGAAAATGACAATGAAAAACAACAACGCGGGAACGGTCTCAAGACCGAGCATACCGCGCCACGCCTCGGTGACAAATATCGTGTTCCAAAGACCCTCGCCCGGCGTGGCACTCTGGGAATAGGTCAGCAAGCAGTAGTTGCCAAGATAAGCACCTATGAATCCCACTGTTACAGCCAATTGGTAGAGCGATACCAGGCGACCACGATACTCGGCGGCGGCGAGTTCTGAAATATACACCGGGCAGATTATCGAGGCGACTCCGATGCCGGCGCCACCGACGATGCGGTAGATGACAAGTTGGGTGAAGTTGGCACAAAGCGCGCAGCCGATAGCCGAGGCGCTGAACAGGATGGCAGCGATTATCATCGTGTTGCGCCGACCCAGCGTGTCGCCGAGCACACCGGCAACGGCCACACCGCCTATCGAGCCCAAAAGCGCACAGCCCACATACCACCCCTGGCTCATCGCGTCGAGCCCAAACCGGGTGGCGACGGCCGAGATGGTGCCCGAGATTACAGCGGTGTCATATCCGAATAGGAATCCGCCCAGAGCGGCTACAAATGATATGAATATCAGATAATTGAGATTGACGTCGGTTCGTGTCATTATATTTAGGAATGGAAAAG
>JAFLTK010000256.1 GCA_022511505.1 Muribaculaceae bacterium | reverse complement strand
TATTTAGGAATGGAAAAGGAATGTCAAAGGAAGGTAGATTGATGCCGGTCTAACTTAATGGATGTCAAAATATTCCATGTAGCGGTTATAGAGGTGTCCGGCTTGACGGTAGGCCGACTGGGGGCTCATGAAGTGGCTGAACTCAAAGGTGATGGCGCGGTCATAGCCGGCACGCTTGGCAGCCTCGAGTTTCAGGCGCAGTTTCTCAAACTTGATAGGGAAAAACTTGATTGGCATGTCGCGGTCAAAGGACTCGGCATTGGTCCAACACTGCATCCCGTAGCGGTCGGCAAGGCGTTTGTTGACCTCAAAAAAGGCGTCGAGTTCGTCATAGTCGATGTGGCCGTCCTGAAAGGCGCACGCGTCGACAACGTCGTGGATGCCGTCAAAGATTTCGTTCCACTCGCGCTCGTGTTCCTCGACACTGACGGCCTCCTCCTTGGTGATGGCGGCCCCGGCGGCGGCAACCGCTTTCTTGCCGTCAATCCACGGCGAGATAAACGTTGGAAGTCCGCCCGACACGTCTTTACACTGCTTGCCCATGGCATGAAACGACTCGATGGCGCCCTTGGTGGCGCGGCTTATCTCGCCGCTGATGTACCACCCGCCGAAACTCTCGTGGCGGCTGCCATAGCGTTCCCAAACCTCGTCGATGACGTGCATGTTGTCCTCCACTTCCCAACTCATGTCGCCTGTGTCCCAGTAACGGCCCGAGTCATAGAGGCCAAACCAGAACTTCATCCCGTGTTTGTCGGCCAGACGCAAGTACATGTCGAGAAGGTCGACGTGGGGACGGTAGCAACCGCGCTTGGCCTCGAGATAGGCCGACGGGTAGGTGATAAACTTGCGGTAGCCCGAGCGTATCATGATGACCGTGTCGATGCCCATGCGTTTCATGTGGGCAAAGTCGGCGTCCCACTCGGCCTCGCCCCAGTTCTGGTGGGGGATGTCGTGGGAAATCTCGTCGAGGAATGTGCCCGTGATGGGGAGGGCGTTGCCACGCGGGGTGACCGTTGGCGGCGTGGCAAGGTCGCGCGATGTCACGACCTTGCCCGGCATGGCAACCTCGGCTGCCGATGATACTGTCGGAGCCGCCAGCAGCGTCGCGCTGCCAATTGCCATCTTCTTTAGAAAACTACGTCGGTTTTCCATGGTTGTTGTTTGATAGAATAAATTGTGTCGATTGAAGCAGATGCTTCGGGGGATTGTCTTGGCGGTTAACAGATGTTGTATAACCGATACTTATTTGTGGATTTTTTTGTCAAAAATTTCTTCAAACGCCTTAAAGCGAGCCTTGGTGCAGGCGCCGAGCACGCCGGCAGTGCGACCGAGCTTTGAGAGTTTAATTTCGGTATCTTTGTAGACCATGTTGAGGGCATAGCGGCGCAGCGAGACGCTGATTGGTTGCAACAGGCAGTCGCCCGTCTCGCTCAGCATACCTCCAACCACAACCAGGTCAGGATTGAATATGTTCAGCAATCCGGCCAGCCAGCGGCCCAGTTCGCCGGCCATCTCCTCGATGAGTTCCAGACAGAGGACATCCTCGTGGAGCGCCGCCTGCAGGACATCGTCGAGCGTGACGTTGCGCGTCGAGCGATAATGCTCGGCAATCAGCGAGTTGGCCCCGGCATCGAGCCGCTTGTAGAGTTTGCGCATCAAGGCGCTGCCCGAAGCCTCGGTCTCCAGGCAACCTTTCTTACCACAGTGGCAGATAATCTCATTATTATATGTAACCATGTGGCCAATCTCGCCGGCAAAACCCGACTTGCCGCTATACAGTTTGCCGTCAAAAATGAAGCCGATACCAATGCCCCAGTTGACGTTGATAAACAGGATGTTGCGAGCACCCTCGGGCTTGCTGTAGATATACTCGCCAAGAGCCATCGCCCGCGTGTCGTTCTCGATGCAGCAGCGTGCGCCGACCTTTTGGGTCAATATCTCGTCGAGCGGATTGTTGTAGAAGTTGAAAAAGTTGTAACTGTAGCCACGTTTTGAGTCGACGCGTCCCGAGATATTGATGCCAATTTTCAGAATCTCGTTGCGCGGCACCGGCGACGCGTTCAAAAACGCGTTTATGTGGTCACAAAGTTGGTCGAGGCTCTCGGGGGTGTCGACCGCCGTGTAGGGTATATTGTCCTGACTGAAAATCACTTGGCCACAGAGGTCACAGATGACCATGCTGACCGTCGTGTTGCGGATATCCACTCCGCCAAAATAACACGCCGTTGCGTTCAACCCATAGACAACCGGATGACGGCCCCCGCCATACTCGCGCTTACCCGTTTCGGTAATCAACCCTGCAAGAGTCATCTCGTCAAGAAACTTCTTGACGGTGGGCACGCTCAGGTTTTGCGCCTTGGCGATGTTGCCGATTGTGTCATAGCCATTGTAAAGGAAATGAAATAAAACATCCCTGAGAATCAACGAGTTTTTATCCCATCGCTCGATATTGGCAAGAATATTTTTAATCATAATTAGGGTTATCTATGTGATTAGGCAACAAAATTAGAAACAAAGGATGAAAATTGCAAATTTTTCAAAAGAAAAACACCAATAATAAAAATTTTTTCAAATAACCGTCACCTTTAGTCAACAAATTTAAGATTTCCCCGTGTTTTTTCGCCCTTCCGGCTCATACCGGTGACAAAAATCAACCGCCGGAACAGCGTCTGCCGAAACGGGTCGCTAATGTCGTGACGAGGAGCTCCGGTGCCTCGTTTCCCGTCAGTTGCCGTTCTTGCTCGTGACGAGAAAACCCGGCCCCTCGCGGCAATCTTCGTCGGGAAGGACTGGCACAATTTGCCGATTGTCTATTGTTGTGAGAGTGCCGCTCGGCCGGTGTTTAGCGGGCGGTGACGGTGAGGCGGCCGGGGGCGAGGCCGGGAGCGGTGGCGGTGATGTCGATGGTGCCGGCGTTGCCGGCGGGGGCGACGACGAGGAGTGCACGGCCGTTGAAGGCGTCGCGAGCGGGACTCTTGAACGGGGTGAGGTCGATGGGAGAGCCGTTGTCGGTTCCGGCGATTGTTCCGGCGCCGGCGATGTCAAATGACAGGGTATTGCAGGCGGTGGGGCACTCGACACCGGCGTCGTCGACAATGCGCGCGGTGACATAGCAGAGGTCGCCGGGCATGGCGTTCAAGACGGGTCGGTCGGCCTCAAGGACGATGGCGGCGGGAGCGCCGGCGGTGACAACGCTGTCACGCGCAATCTCGATGTCGCCAAGGCGCGAAACGGCGAGAAGCGTTCCCGGTTCCCATGCTACTCGCCAGCGGGCGTGCATTCGCTCGGGAGTCATTGCCGAGGTGCCTACGTGGCGCCCGTTGAGGTAGAGGTCGACATCGGTCGCTTGATTGTAGTAGGCCATTACCTCGACGGTGTCGCCGTGGGCGTGGTTCCAGTGGGGGAGGAGGTGTAGCGTGGGCTCGTCCGGTCGCCACATTGCTTTATAGAAATAGTATATATCTTTTGGAAAGCCGGCGAGGTCGACGATGCCGAAGTAGGAACTGCGGGCGGGCCAGGGGTAGGGCGTGGGCTCGCCGATATAGTCAAAGCCGGTCCAGACAAACTGGCCCATGATGAAGTCGTTTTCCATCACGTTGCGCATTGTTTCCTCGTCGGTCGAACCCCAGGGGACGCGGCAGTTGCCGTAGGATGAGCAGGCGAGCGACTCGTCATAGAACGGCAAGTCCCAGCGCGAGGGCCACACCATCAGCGAGTCGACCGGACCGCGATAGTAGCCGCGGGTCATCAGTGACGAGACGCTCTCGGTGACCACAAACGGTCGGCCGGGGAAGTTGACGGGGACGTCGGCAAACTGCGAGTCATGGTAATTGAAGCCGATGATGTCAAGTGTGCCGGGGCGGAAGAGGTTGTTTGACTTGTTGGGATGGTTGCAGCCGGCGGTCACGGGGCGGTCGGGGTCGAGGCGCCGGGTGAGGTCGGCGAGGTGACGGGCAACGGCGGCATTGAGATTGGTCAGAGCTGTATCAGTGGCCACGTCATCGTCGACGGGAAAGTTAAGGATGAAGTTGGCCTGGGCGGCTGTCAGGGTATCGGCCGAGGCTTTGTGCCCCTGTTCGAGCACTTCGTTGCCGATGCTCCACATTATTATGGAGGGGTGGTTGCGGTCGCGCTTGATTTGGTCGGTCATATCGGTGACGTGCCAGCGGTCGAAATATCGCGCATAGTCGTGGGCGGTCTTTTTGAGTCGCCACATATCGAATGTTTCGTCCATTACCATCAATCCCATCGAGTCACAAAGTTCGAGCAACACGCGCGAAGGCGGATTGTGGGAACAGCGGATGGCGTTTACTCCCATCTCTTTCATTATCTGCAACTGACGCTCGACGGCACGGCGCGGGGCGGCGGCTCCAAGGCAACCGGCGTCGTGGTGCAGGCACACTCCGTTGAGTTTCATCCGGCGGCCGTTGAGGCTGAAACCGCGCGATGGGTGGAAACTCGTGGTCTTGAACCCGGCCGGGGTCTCGTAGGAGTCGAGTTGGCGGTCGGCCGAGGCGAGCGAGGCGTTGAATCGATAACGCTCGGGCGAGTCGATGTCCCAGAGGCGCACGTCGGCGATGGTGCCCTCGGCAATGGCGGCGATGGTGTCACGGGCGCCGACGGTGCCGGTGATGACGATTGGTTCTAACTGTCGTCCGTCCGGGTCTATCGGCGTGATTGTCAATGTGTAAGGTTGGGACGTATCGGTAGTGTTGGCGATTGTTGTCTCCAGCGAGTAGCGCGGATCTGGGCCGGCCGAAAGTTGGCGGAAGTGGAGTCCCCAGAGTGGGATGTGGACCGGGTCGACGCGGTGGAGGCGCACGTCGCGATAGATGCCACAGCCCGAATACCAGCGCGAGTTGGGCTGCTCGGTGTTGTCGACACGCACGGCGATAAGGTTGTCGCCGGGGTGCAAGGCATCGGTAATATCCACATTGAATGGCGCATAGCCGTAGGGACGAGTGTAGACGGAATCGCCGTTGACAAAGACGGTGCTGTTCATATAGGCGCCGTCAAAGTCGAGGATGAAACGGTCACGAAGTTCGTCGGGCGTGACGTTGAGCGTCTTGCGATACCATCCCATGCCTCCCGGAAGGGCGCCTCCCGACGTGCCCGAGGGGTTGTCGGGGCTGAAATTGCCCTCGATGGCCCAGTCATGGGGCAGGTTGAGCAACCGCCAGCCCGAGTCGTCGTAGGCGGGGAGCGACGCGGCAGTGTCGGTGGTTAGCGCAAAGCGCCAGGCGTCGTTAAACAGATACTCGCGGCCGGGTCGCGTGAAGGCGTCGGCTGCCAAGTGGATAACGGCAAGAATGGTTATGGCAATAAATAGACGTTTCATTTGAGTTTCAGTTTGATTTTGCGACCTTTGTAGGTGACACGGGTTCCCTCGGCGTTGTATGGGTTGCCGATGGCGTGGCCCGGCGTGATGTAGACGATGTTGAGGTCTATGGTCTCGGGCATGCCGGGGAAACTGCCCGCGCGTTCGCCGATGACGAGCGAGCGCTTGCGGTCGTTGTAAGTGAGAGGTATCGAAGCAGATTGTCCCTGCTCGTAGTTGTAGGTCGTCCCGTCGTCGTCATAGATGGCAAACTCGCCGTCACGTCCGGCATAGACGGCAATTGTCAGCGGTCGGCCGGTCTCGGCTGTCGATTTAACCTCGGGACCGAACGGGATGATTGAGCCGGCGCGCACCATCAGCGGCATGCGCTCGAGCGGCGCGTCGACCGTGACCGTCTCGCCGGTGCCACTCATGGCCGTGCCTGTATAGAAGTCATAGAAAGTCTCGCCGGAGGGTAGGTAGATGTCGCGAGAACGCTCGCCGTAGCGGTAGACCGGGGCGGCGAGCAGTGCCGGGCCGAGCATGAACTGATGGCCGACGTTTCGCGCTGTCGGGTCGGCGGGGAAGTCCATGACCATGGCGCGCATGGGGGTGTAGTCGGCGCGGGCGGTCATGGCGTTGAGGCTGTAGAGGTAGGGGAGCAGGCGGTAGCGCAGGCGGGTGTAGTCGACGATTGTTTCATAGACTGGATGTCCCGGCGGAGCGATGTTGTAGGGCTCGCGTCGCGGCCACTGGCCGTGGGCGCGGAACAGCGGGGCGAATGTGCCAAACTGCCACCAGCGGGCGTTCAACTCGCGCCATTCGTCGAGGTCGGCGTTCGCCTCGCCGGTGCGGTCAAATTGCTTTGCAGCAGCAACATAGCGGTCTTCGACGCAGAAGCCTCCGATGTCCATCGTCCACCATGGGATGCCGGCAAGCGAGAAACTGAGAGCGGCCGGTATCTGAGCCTCCATGTCTTCCCAGCGGGTGGCGATGTCGCCGCTCCACGTGGCTGTCGAGTAGCGTTGAAGCCCGGGAAAACCGCTGCGAGTCAGCAGGAAAACGCGGTTGCGCGACCCCGAGCGCTGCCCGTCATAGATGGCCATGGCGTTGACAAGCGCGTAGGCGTTGAAATATTTGGTCGACGGGCCCAGAGCTGTCGGGCCGCAAAGGTCCTTGCGATATTGGAGGTCGGTGCAGTCGCGGATGTTTGGCTCGGAGGCGTCCATCCACCAGGCGTCGATGCCGAGCGGAACGTAGTGGTCGCTAATTTGCTGCCAGAATAGGCGACGCGCGCCGGGACTGTATGCGTCATAGAACGAACCGCGGTAGCCGGGGCCAACCCAGTCACGGATGCTGTCGGTGATGGCTTGGCGATACATCCAGCCGTTGCGGTCAAACTCGCGGAAGTGGTCGGTGGTGACATAGAACTTGGGCCACACCGACACCATCACTCGCTTGCCGGCGTCGTGGATAGAGTCGACCATCGCCGCCGGGTCGGGAAACCGCTTGCGGTCAAACTCGTGGGAGCCCCACGCGTCCTGTGGCCAGTGGAGCCAGTCGATGACAATGTTGTCGAGCGGGATATTGAGCGAGTCAAAGCGCTTGATGACGTCGAGCACCTCGGCCTGTGTGTTATATTTCTCGCGGCTCTGCCAGTAACCCATCGCCCAGCGGGGCATGAGCGGGGCGTGGCCCGTCAGCGAGCGATAGCCGGCAATGACGTCGTCCGGGCGGTCGCCGGCAATGAAATAGTAGTCAATCATGTCCTGCATCTCGGCCCACCAGATGGTGCCGTCGGCGCGGTCGGGCCCGAGGGCGCGCAGGTTATGGTAGGCGGTCGAGCCGTTGGGGTCCCATGATACATTAATTGTATATGGACGGCCGGCCTCCAAGTCGAGGTCAAACTTGTAGGTGTTGGGATTCCAAGCCGTGCGCCAACGGGTAGGGACGATGGTGTCACCGTCGAGGGTGACGGTCTGGTAGCCCGAGTAGTAGAGGCGGAAGTTGTGACGCCCCGAGCGGCGAGGCGTGATGGTGCCGCTGACACTCACTTTTGCGCCCTTTAACGAGACATCGGCCGGCATATTGACGATTTTGTTGAGGTCTTCACGCAGCAGGTGTTCGAAATAGACGTCATCCGTCAGCACGCGGCGTGTCTTGCCATTGGCCATGGTGAATAGCACCTCAAGGGCGCCGGGAGTGCCGTCGGGAGCCGTGAGGTCAAAGTTTCGGCTGAGGGGCAGATGTTCGGTTTCGGTGCCCCAGCGAGCCAGCGAATAGCCGTCCCAAAGGATGCCATAACCGTCGGTCGACACGGTCATTGGCAGCGACACCTTTGTGTTATACTGAAACAACTCCTCGTTGCCGCCGCGTCGGTTGAACTCGTTGCTCTGATGCTGCCCAAGGCCGTAGATACCCTCGGCGGGGTCGGTCGATGGCTGGAAACGCTGGGCCACGGTGTAGCCTCGCGTGCCCTCGACAGTGATAGGAGTGTAGGAACGGGCACCGCCCTCGGTCGGCTCGGCGAGAATTAACGAGCCGTCGGGACGGGTAAATTTCAGCGCGCCGGTGGTCGTGTTGACAACCGCTCTGACTGCCGAGGTCGATATCTCTACCGAATCACCTCGCTCGGTTACATTGTAGTCGGCAAAGCGCGTCATCGCCTCGTCGGGACGGATAATAAGCGAGTTAACTTCGGGGAAAGTGTCGCCGGGAATGGCCGACACACGCATAATCGACGGCGACATCGCCACAATCCTCACGGCGTCGCCCGTGCGTGTCGGGATAATCGCGCCGCCCTGTACCGGCCTGACGCCGGCCGCGGCAGTCATCGCCACGCCGGTCAATATAATCGTAAGATAACGTTTTATCATGGTGTTGCTTGGTTCTATCGCCCAAAATTAATAAAAATTCCCGAAATCACAAAATACCGGTGAGAGGCATGGTGGTGGGAGTGACGGATGGGTAACATTCTGCGGAATTTTGAGTGAAACCGGGTACAATAAATGTTAAATTATGGCGTTTTATTGGCAAGATTGGACATTTTATTATAAATTTGCAACTTGTGTAGGCAAATTGCACCAATTAAACCGATTTATCAATCAATAGGATATCAAAATAGGATGAAAATCAAGCATCTTTTTGCGGCGACAGCCGTTGCCGCTATGGCTCTTGTCTCGCCCGAGGCAGGAGCAGTCCCGGCGTTAAACCGACCGATAAAAGTGACTCAGGCCGACGGGACTGAACTCACCATCGTCAAGCATGGCGACGAATGGTTCAACTATGTCACAACCGTTGATAATCACCTGCTTATGGAGGTCGACGGTGTGTATAAATATGGTCTTGTCGACGCGTCGGGTCGCGTTGTTGCCTCGACTGTTAAGGCTACCGATGCCCGCTCGGCAGCCGAAGCTGCTTTCATCGGCACGCTCGACGCCGCGGCCGTTATCGACGCTCGCCGGAGTGAGGTCTTCGAGGGTCGCAACGTTGCGCGTCGCCCCATTGAAAGCGCTCCCGCTATGGTCAAAAAGGTTGCGCCGTCGCTTGACGGAATGCTGACCACCAGTTTCCCCTCGACCGGCAAGCAGAAATCGATTGTCATCCTCGTCGAGTATACCGACATTAAATTCACTATCGACAACGCCCATGACTATTTCCAGCGCATGCTCAACCAAGAGGGCTTCAACGACTATGGTTGCACCGGCTCGGCTCGCGACTATTTTCTGGCGGGTTCGGGTGGAAAGTTTGACTGTGACTTTGACGTCTATGGCCCTGTTACACTGAAAAATAACCGCGAGTATTATGGCGGAAACGATAACTATGGCAATGACAGGCATGCCCAGGAGATGATTATCGAGGCTTGCCAGCAACTCGACCCCACGGTCGATTTTTCACAGTATGACCGTGACGGCGACGGCGCGATTGACAACGTCTTTGTTTTCTATGCCGGCGTTGGCGAGGCGTCGAGCAATGTCAGCAGTTCGGTTTGGCCCCACTCGTCTGACATCCGCTATTGGGGCACCTATCGCTTTGACGGTAAGGTGCTTGGCAACTATGCTTGCTCCAACGAGTGGATATCCTACGTCTACCCCCAGCGTGTCGATGCCATCGGTACCTTTGTCCACGAGTTTTCCCACGTGATGGGTTTGCCCGACCTTTATGAGACCTCCTACAGCACCGGCGCGCTGACACCCGGCGACTGGTCTATCCTCGATAGCGGCCCCTACTGCAACGACGGCCTGACTCCGCCAACTTACAGCGGCTTTGAGCGCATCAGCCTCGGCTGGCTCGACCCTGTCATCCTCGACGGTCCCGCCGACGTTGTGCTCGAGGATATCTTCGCTAACAAGGCCTACGTCATTCCTACCGAGAAGTCGACCGAGTTTTTCGTTCTCGAAAACCGTCAGCAGAAAAGTTATGACAAATATATCCCCGGCCACGGTATGCTCGTGTGGCACATCGACTATGTGTCAAGCAAATGGCGCAGCAACAGCGTCAACAATACCGCGAGCCACCAGTATGTCGACCTCGTCGAGGCCAACAACCAGAAAGTACAGTCATCGGTTTTGCGTCGCGGTAACCCGTTCCCGGGCTTGAACAGGGTGACGTCGTTCACCGCCGAGACTACTCCCGCGTTGAAGTCATGGGCCGGCAAAGCAATCGACCTGCCTTTAACCGACATTGCCGAGAGCAACGATGGAGTCATCACGTTTAAGGTTGCCGGCGGCGTCACCAAACTCCCCGCGGTTACTATGCTCCCGGCCACGAGTGTCAACCCGCGCGGCTTTACGCTCAACTGGCAAGCCGTTTCGGGCGCCAAATCATACGAGGTCACCATCGCCACCGGTGGTAAAGTTGTTGCTGCCTACAACGGCCTGAACGTTGGCGACGTCAAAAACTGTGTTGTCACCGGCCTCGAGCCCAACACTGTCTATACGGCCACAGTCGTTGCTTGCGGCTTGACCGATCTCGTCAAGAGCGACCCGTCGACTCCGCTTAACGTGACAACCTCGCCCCTGACATTTGATTATGTCATCCCGACTGCCTACACCACCGCCCACAGTGCAACCGAGGCCACCTTGGCATGGAACGCTGTCGACGGTGCACTCTACTACCTTGTCGACCTCTACTCATATATTCCCGGTGCTGATAAAGTTGACTTCCTCGACTTTGCCGACGGCTACGAGAATCTGCCAGAGGGTTGGACGACGACAGTCACCATGGACTATGGCTCGTCGATGTATGCCAGCGAGGTGCCCGCCCTTCGCGTGATGGCCGGCCAGTACCTCCAGTCGCCCGTTTATCCCAACGGCATTAAAGAGGTTTCGTTCTGGTGTCGCACAACCGCGCAGGGAGCCAAGAACAATATCACCGTTCAGTTCCTTGTTAACGGCGAGTGGGTTAACAATACCGTCATGTCTGCACCGTCGGCCAAGACCACGGTAACAGTCAGCGACGTTCCCGCCGGTGCTGTGGCTGTCAAGATTATCTATGACGGTACCGTAACCGGCGCCGACATGGGTCTCGACGATGTCAAGGTGACCTACGTCTCGGCTATGGAACGCTCCTACCATGCAGGTTATAACGCTTTCAACGTTGGCAACGTTACCACCCACAAGGTTACCGGTCTCGACGCATCCAAGGAGTATTTCTTCACCGTCACCGCCCACAATGGCAGCATCCAGTCGATGCCCTCGGCCGAGACTTCGCTCGACGGAAGCGCCGGCGTCACCGACGTTGTGACCGACGACTCGACCACCCCGGCCGTTTACTACAACCTCCAGGGCGTTCAGGTTGACCCCGCCGCAGGTGTTGCCCCGGGCCTCTACATCGTGCGCCAAGGCTCCAAGACCTCCAAGGTCATCATTAAGTAATCTCGATAATCAACAATAGAATCCGGGCCGCGGCCTCCCCCTTCCGGGGAAGTCGCGGCCCGTTTTTTGAAGTCGATGGCGGTTAGTTTAGGTGGGCGAGGGCACGGGCAAGGTCGGTCGGGGTGTCGATGCCGATGGTGGGCTCGTCGGTCAGGGCGGTGGCGATGCGGTAACCGTTCTGTAGCCAGCGGAGTTGCTCGAGCGACTCGGCGAGTTCGAGTGGCGATTGGGGCAGGCAGGTGATGGCCTCGAGCACGTCGGCGCGGTAGGCGTAGAGACCGACGTGGGTATAGAATGTAGTGGTGTCGGGCCACTGCTCGGGGGCGCAACCGCGAATGTAGGGGATAACCGAACGGCTGAAATAGAGCGCGTTGTCGCTGTTGTCGAGCACCACCTTGGGGGTGTTGGGGTTCTGCAACGCATCGATGCCGGCCGCGGGGTCAAAGCGGCGCACGAGCGTGGCTATCGGCGTGGTAGGGTCGGCCTCAAAGCAACTTTTGACGGCCTCGATTTGAGAGGGGGCGATAAAGGGCTCGTCGCCCTGGATGTTTACAACGACGTCGGCCGTGCTGCCGGCTTTGATGTATGCCTCGCGGCAGCGGTCGGTGCCACTGCGGTGGGCCGTTGAGGTCATCACCACCTCGCCGCCAAACTCCTTGACGGTGTTGAAGATGCGTTCATCGTCGGTTGCAACGACTATGCGCTCGAGGGCCTTGGAGGCCTGGCGGTAGACACGTTCAATCATTGTCATGCCGCCTATGTCGACCAGCGGCTTGCCGGGGAAACGCGTTGACGCATATCTCGCCGGGATTATTCCTATATATTTCATTTTGTAAGTTTTACGTAAAGTTGGGCGCCGCTGTAGCGTGTGACGGTGACTTCGGCGTGGGCCGGGAGGAAGTCGCCGTTTTCGCTGACGGCATCAAATGTAGTGTCGTCGATAATGATTTTACCTACCGGTCGCATGGGGGTCAGCGTCCTGGCCACGCGGCCCACATAGCGCGCCGGGGTCATGTCTACGCCGATATACCCTTTGTCAACCTCCTGGGTCTTGGTCAGTTCCGAGCGACGGCGAAACCACTTCGGGCCGCGTCTGCTGCTCAGGTAGAGAACGATACCTACGGCCGCAAGAAGCGCGACGGTGAAGATGACCAGCGCTTGGCCGATGGCCGGGAGCACGGCGGCATCGGGGGTTGAACCGTTGCGATATGTGGTAAATTCCACTGAATCAATAAGTACCATTATGATGGCGGCAACCGCGGCGACAATGCCGGCAATGCCAGCCACCCCAAAGCCCGGGATGACAAAGACCTCGAGCACAAGCAATATAACGCCTATTACAAAGAGCAAAACCGGCCACGGGGCGATGATACCGGTCAGCAACAACGGCAAGAAATAGAGGATGGCGGCGATGATAGCCGCGGCGGCCGCAAAACCGAGTCCGGGGGTGTGAAACTCCATGTAGATGCCGCCGATTATTATCATAATCAGGAACGCTTGGACTCCCGGCGACGTGAAGAAGCCAATGAGATTGTCGAGCCACGTCGGGCGGTATTGGTCTAAGCGATAGTCGGTTACGTCGAGTTGCGCGAGCACTTCGTCAATGTTCTCGGCTTTGCCGTCGGCATATCCCCAGCGCATAGCCTCGTCGGGCGTGAAGGTCAACACCTTTGTCGAGTCAATCAGCCCCGGAACGACGATGCGTGTGTCGACCATTGCCTCGGCAATCAGCGGGTCGCGCCGCCATTTGCCGTCGGGTCGTCGCCCGTGGTGCTCGGCGGTTGAGCGCATCATGGCGCGCATGTAACTCTGATATTTGTCGGGCATCGCAGTGCCGTCGTCACCGTTGACAACCGTCACCGCGCCCATCGAGCCGCCGGGGCGCATGAACACCGAGTCACACGCCAGCGCAATCAGCGCTCCGGCCGATGCCGCGTTGTTGTCGACCCATGCCACGACCGGGCGCGGGTAGTTAAGCAACGCAGTGCGGATAGAGTCGGCGTGGACAACCGAGCCGCCGTAGGTGTTGAGGTGTACGAGGATAAGGTCGGAGTTGCGTGCAG
>JAFLTK010000255.1 GCA_022511505.1 Muribaculaceae bacterium | reverse complement strand
GTCGCAATGCGGCCTTGATGGAACTGTTTGAGAACTCGCCGTTGATAGAGACGCGCGTGGTTGTCGACGAGCGCTCGGCCGCTTTTCAGGCACTTGGAATTGCTATGATTACCGATAGACCGGTCGGTGTGCTATGCACTTCCGGAACTGCCCTGCTCAACTTGGCTCCTGCAATATGTGAGGCATATTATCGCCAAATCCCGCTCATTGTGCTGACGGCCGACCGACAACCGCAATGGATAGACCAGCAAGACTCTCAGACGATGCGGCAACCCGGCGTGTATTCCAATTTTATTAAAGCGTCGACATCGATTGACACTACCGTTATCGACAAAAGCGGTTCGAGCGATAGAGATTGGTGGGCAAACCGACAGGTGAACGAAATGATGATAGCCGCTACATCGCCGGCAAAAGGTCCCGTTCACATTAATATCCATTGTGACACCACGCTAACGAAAGTCGACGAAGGTTGCTCGCCAAGAATCATCAATGCCATCTATCCTTCTCAAAAATTGTCATCAGCTCGGGCGCGAGAAATGGTATCGAAGATAACGACCGCAAAACGAGTGTTGATTGTAGCCGGGCAGTTACAGCCATCTGAAAAGTTATCACACTCGTTGACAGCGCTTTCCAAGCTCCCGGGCGTAGCCATTGTTGCCGAACCGATTTCCAATCTCCACGTCGCGGGCTGCATCGCGACTCCCAACAAACTTCTCATAACAGCGCCACCGTCACCACCCGATCTGCTCATTACCATTGGAGGGTCCATTGTCTCCAAACCGATAAAGCAGTTTCTTCGTGACGCTGATATTACGGAACATTGGCAAGTTGGACATCATCCGGCGGTGCCTGACACGTTCCGCGTTTTGACTACAAAAATCGAGATGGACCCCGAGGGGTTCTTCCGCTCGCTTAGGGCAGCGCTGAAAAAGTCGATGCCGGTTTCAAGTTACAACTATAAAACCGAGTGGGCCGATGCAAACTCCATCGCGGCAAAAGAAACTGAATGGAATGACGGCAAGGCCGTTAGAACAATCCTAAACAAGGCTCCCCGGAAGTGGAACATTCAACTAAGTAACGGCACCACAGTCAGATATGCCCAGCAGGTTGATTGTAGCGAGTTTCATCGAGTCGACTGTAACCGCGGTGTAAGCGGTATTGATGGCTCAACATCTACCGCGTTAGGTGCCGCAAGTGTCTACAACGGAGTGACTTTATTGATATCAGGCGATATGAGTGCGCAATATGACGTCGGCGCTTTACTTGACCCGAATATTGACTCTCAATTTAAAATGGCAGTCATCAACAACGGCGGTGGAGGAATTTTCCGCGCTGCCGCCCCGGCATCCCAAGTCAAGAATTTCGACCGATTTTTCTGTGACCCGTCCCACTTGCCACTCGCCGATATAGCCCGTGGCGTCAATATGGCATATTTTGAGGCCTCGAACCTCGAGGAGTTAAAAACAGTCTTTCCACTTTTTGCCGCTGAAACAGGTAGGGCGGCAATCTTACAAATCAATACAATCAATTAGTAATAAACACCATAAAGTCAGAGTATTATGATAGAATGGACTCCGATAAAACAATATGAGGACATCCTTTTTGAAAAGCATGACCGCATAGCCAAGATAACAATCAACCGACCTAAAGTCTACAACGCCTTCCGTCCCCAGACCGTCAATGAGATGCTTGATGCAATGGCAATTTGCCGCGAGGACTCGGGCATTGGCGTTGTCATTCTGACCGGAGCCGGCGACAAGGCATTCTGTTCAGGTGGTGACCAAAACGTTAAAGGCACGGGCGGCTATATTGATGAAAACGGCGTCCCGCGCCTCAATGTGCTCGACCTCCACAAGGCTATCCGCTCGCTCCCCAAGCCGGTCATAGCGATGGTCAACGGCTACTCGATTGGCGGCGGGAATGTTCTTAATGTTGTCTGTGACCTCTCGATAGCCTCCGAAAATGCAACCTTTGGCCAGGCCGGTCCGAGGGTGGGCAGTTTTGACGGCGGTTTCGGTTCAAGTTATCTTGCTCGCTGCGTAGGCCAGAAGAAGGCTCGTGAAATTTGGTTCCTTGCACGGTGGTACACCGCAGCCGAAGCGCTTGCTATGGGTATGATTAACACCGTCGTTCCGTTTGACAAACTTGAGGAAACAACCGTCGACTGGTGCAAGACAATTCTCAAGCGTTCGCCAATGGCTATCAGAATGATAAAGCGCGCCCTTAATGCCGAACTCGACGGCCAGCGAGGCTTGATGGAGTTTGCCGGCGACGCCACGCTGATGTTCTACCTCATGGATGAAGCACAAGAGGGGAAGAAAGCGTTCCTCGAAAAACGTGACCCCGACTTTGACCAATTCCCCAAATTCCCCTAAATTCCGCTTATGCAACTTTCCTACGCGCCCTATTTGCTTAGGTTTGCCGAGACGGCGATAACGTCGCGACAAGCAATGACGGTCAGACCGACGTGGATTATCAGATTTATCCCCGACGACGGCAAAGTTTATTATGGCGAGGCTGCAATGTTCCCGGGATTGTCTTGCGACGACCGTCCCGACTTTGAACGTGTACTCGCCGAGGCTTGCCACGCAATAAACAGAGAGATTGAATTACCCGATTTGACTGATTTTCCGGCAATTAAGATTGCTCTGGAGAGCATAATATATTCAGCCCGCAACGATAATTCAGCACTCTTTTTCAAATCTCCGTTCACCCGAGGCGAGACCGACTTGACAATTAACGGCCTGATTTGGATGGGGTCTAAGGAACAGATGCTGCGCCGCATTGACGAGAAGATTAAAGCCGGTTTCCGGACTCTCAAACTGAAAATAGGAGGCATTGATTTTGTCGATGAGGAGGACCTGTTGCAACACATCCGCGACGCGTTTCCTGCCGATAAGTTGACGATTAGACTCGACGCCAACGGCTCGCTGGGCGACGTTGATACAGCCCTGACGCGTCTGGACCTGCTGTCGAGATTTGACATTCATTCTATCGAGCAACCTATCAAAGCCGGTCAACCTAAAGCGATGGGATACATCTGTCGCCACACTCCTATTCCCGTGGCTCTTGACGAGGAGTTAATCGGAATAAACCGAAACGACGAGCGTGAAGAGTTGCTTGACACCATTACACCACATTATATTATAATCAAACCGACATTGCACGGCGGTTTTGTTGGTGGCAAAAAATGGATAGACATGGCTACCGAGCGCAACATTGGTTGGTGGATAACGTCGGCTTTAGAATCAAATATCGGACTGAATGCTATCGCTCAATGGGCTGCACATCTCGGCGTCACGTTGCCCCAGGGTCTCGGGACCGGGGCGCTTTACACCAATAATTTCCCCACCGGGTTGCGTCTCGACGGCGAGCGAATGAGTTTCAACACATCGTTCAATGGTTTTGACCTCTCTGACTACAATTTGCAATGGATTACTCCTTGATTGTCAACGAGTTTATAGATGAATGGCACTCTAACTCGGCAACGATTTTCACACAAACATCGGGGACGACATCGGGCGGCAAGCCTATAGTATTGAGTAAGGCCGATATGGAGATAAGTGCGCGTGCGACGTTGGATTTCCTTGGCTTGCGTGGAGAGGGATTGACTTTTGTCATGCCCATCAATCCGGCCTACATTGGCGGAAAAATGATGATTGTCAGATCTTTGCTCGCCGGAGCGCGGCTTGTAGAGATAGAGCCGTCGCTCGACCCTCTATCGACGTTGCCGCCCGATGTGACACGCATTGACTTGCTTGCAATCGTCCCGGCTCAGATTCCCGAATTGCTCAAATCGGCCG
Source organism: Muribaculaceae bacterium (assembly GCA_022511505.1). Lineage (GTDB taxonomy): Bacteria > Bacteroidota > Bacteroidia > Bacteroidales > Muribaculaceae > HGM05190. The sequence continues at coordinate 9,595 of JAFLTK010000255.1, read as the reverse complement.
CAAATGTTGAAATAGGCAATATTATAATCGGTGGTGCACCAATTCCTGAATCATTTGAGAATCAACTCCTTGAAGCGATGCAGGGGTGTAATATTTTCTCAACCTACGGCATGACTGAAACGTCGAGCCACATTGCGTTGCGTCGGCTTGGGAAAAAATACTATGAGGCGTTGCCGGGCGTTAAGTTTGAAACAGACGATACCGGTTGCCTTATTATCACACACAACAGCGCGTCTTGGTCTCCAATGAAAACGCGCGACATCGTGCAACTTGCTTCGCCTTATAAAATGGAGTGGATTGGACGTGCCGACAATCTTATCAATACAGGCGGATTGAAAGTGTCTCCCGAGCAAATCGAGCAACTTCTCGGCGCGGCGGGTTTGCCCGGCGATTTCTATATCACATCCCGCCCTCACGACAAATGGGGACAGGCAATAACGCTCGTAATCGAGGGCGAGAACTTAGATACCGCCTCGATAATGGAACAAATCAAAAAAATATTGCCTCAGAAACTTGTTCCCAAGGCAATAGAAGTATTTCCAAATCTGCGACGCACCGACACCGGCAAACTACGACGCGATGATTAGCCAAATTTGCTAATTTTTCTAAGAGCGGGCTCGTTGATAATCTTGATACGGCGACCGTCGACCACGATAATTTTCTCGCTGACAAAGCATGAGAGCGTTCTGATAGCGTTGGAGGTCGTCATATTAGAGAGGTTTGCAAGGTCCTCGCGAGCAAGATAGATGCGGAGCGTTACATTATCTTCTTCATACCCATAATTGTCTTTCAACACAATCAAAGCCTCGGCGAGACGACCGCGGATATGCTTTTGGGTCAAGTTGACAATACGGGTATCGGAACTACCGAGATTGCGTGAAAGTTCGTGGATAAAGAACAGAGCAAGGCGATTGTTTTGCAAAATCAAATCATTGACCAGCGACAAGGGCACCGTTCCAAGAGTTGACGGCTCGAGAGTGCCGGCACTCGATACGTAAGGCTCGCCGGCAAAGAAAGCACGATAGCCGAAGTATTGAACGGGACGTATCAATCGCGTAATTTGAACGCGACCTCCAACTCCTCCTTTATACTTCTTTACCTTTCCTTTCAATAAAACCCATAGGAACTCAGGAACCTCGTCCTCGCCATAGATTACTTGATTCTTCTTAAAATTGTGAATCGTAAAGTTTTCTATAACAAGGCGCTTTTCCTCTCCGGTTAAGACCGACCATACTTCATGAAGGTCTTCACGCATAACTCGCTCAAGGGCGCTCTTCATCATAAGCCGCTAACTTGCAAAGAAAATTAAAAATGAAATTGTACCAAACGACAGATGTTAATACATCTGAAAAAGTAAAATAGACAAAATGAAGGTTATCAGATTGACAATCAGCAATTACAAGGCTTGTTGTCTTGTCATCTTATTGCAAACGAAAACAATCCTGGTTACATCATATTTGCTTCGTGACTACAAATTTAAGACAAAAATTTCAACTAACAATCATTTTTAACATTTTTTGCACTTTCTCGGTGCTAAAACGAGCAATTTTGTATCAATTTTCAATATTAGCGAGCGTAAATCGAAATGAATCGGATGGTGGGAGAATGTCAAAAGCATCGTTGTTATTGAATGACTCCTTATATTCTACACGAAACATTGCCGGGTGGCTGATGTCAAGTCGCTCGGCAATTCCCAACGCAACCATTCCCATCGTTTTTCTTAAATTCACTTCAATGCAGGGTGCTATCAGGCATCGACCATCAGCGGCCCTATATATCATCATATCAACACCAAATCGTCCTTCATATAATGGCGCAATCAGTTGATTGACTGCACCTGTCAACTTTTCGAGTATTATCGACAGATGGCTTTCATCGCTCAACCGACTCTCTATATAGGTCTGCAAATAGGCTTGGGGCGCAACAATGTTTCCATTGTAGGCACAGCGGTCGAAAGTATCAAAGACCGACCACCCGATAAAGCGAGCCATCCCGTCACGAGATTCAAACAGCGCGGCAAAATCGAGTCGCTTATTAAGTGCCGTCTCTATGGTAACAAAGCCTTGGCGCTTTATAATGCCCTCGATTTGCTTTCCGAGCGTCGCCACGGGCATCGTAGCCGCTGGGAAAACACCTCGGCCACTCGACGACCAAGGTGCCTTAACGTATGCATTACCGTTGACTCGGGCAATGTAGGCTATCGCTTCATCGGCAACATCGGTCACAATGGCATCGGGTGGCAACAATTGGCCGTCGACCGTTTCTTTAATATATTGATTTATCTTATAGGCAGTTGCGCGACTGCTCAGTTGGCGATATTGCGCTAAAGTGGCATCATCAGGAAGCAACTTAGTGTCGACCCCGACATTGCGAAAAACATTGCGAGCATAGAGGCTCCAGCCCCACGGCTCAACGGCTTCAATTACATCTGTTTCCGAAAATATTTTACATTCAATACCGAAACGTTTTTGCATGAAGTCTACGTCGGTTTGAGAAGCCGTTGGAACATAGTAGCAGTCACCTTGCGCAGCCATCCACGCCGGTAACAAACCACCGGCACGGGCCAAGAGCGTTGCCCGTGCTCGCGGCGTGTAATGCGGCTCATTGGTAGCAAGAGCCAGGTCATTTTCAGGATTGAAAAGATGTAGGGTAGTCATTTCTGATGACAAATTTAGTCAATATTTTTTGTTGTCACATTAAAAGTTGCTATTTTTGTAAAATAAAAGCCAAAGGTGGCTGTCCAATCTTAGGTAAGCAACTTCACAAACAACATTAAGAACAGAAACTACAATAAATGAAATATATCGGCGCACATGTATCATCACAGTCGGGCGTGTCCCAAGCGCCCATAAACGCCTATAATATAGGCGCCAAGGCTTTTGCCCTGTTTACGCGAAATCCGTCTCGCTGGTCGTCGAAAGCCATCAGCGCCAAGGAGGCGGCGCTGTTCAAAGAGAATTGCGAAAAGTATGGCTACAAGCCAAGTGTAATTCTCCCCCACGACAGTTACCTGATTAATCTCGGTTCGCCGGAAGAAGAGAAGCTGACAAAATCGCGCGCGGCGTTTCTCGATGAATTGCGTCGCTGCGAGCAACTCGGCCTTGAGTTGCTAAACTTTCACCCCGGCAGCCACTTGAATCAGATAGACATTGACGGGTGTTTAAGGCTTATTGCTGAATCGATTAACATGTCGCTTGACGTCACAAGCGGCGTCACTGCCGTTATCGAAAACACCGCCGGCCAAGGGAGCAATCTCGGTTTCTCTTTTGAGCAAATTGCACAAATCATTGACCAAGTCGAGGACAAAAGCCGCGTGGGCGTCTGCATCGACACCTGCCATGCTTTTGCCGCAGGCTATGACTTGTCGACTCCCGAAGGGTATGAAAAGACCTGGCATGATTTTGATGCCATCATCGGTCTCAAATATCTCAAAGGGATGCACATCAACGACACCAAGAAAGGCCTCGCCTCGCGCGTCGACCGCCACGAGTCAATCGGCAAAGGTATGCTCGGCGCCGACTTTTTCAAGATGATGATGGCCGACGACCGCCTTGACAACATTCCTTTGATTCTCGAAACCCCCAACGAAGAAATTTGGGCTGACGAAATCAGCTATCTCTACTCTCTCGCCGATTGAGGCGTGCACTTCTACTCTCCGCCGTTTAAGGCATCTCGTCCTTGACAATTTAATTCTCCTCTCTCCTACCGTCCTGACAAAGAGTTTATTATATCATACTTACATCTATTTACACGTATTCATAATGAAGGCAAAGACCAAACCCGACTTGCCATTCTGGGGTTTGTGGAATCTCAGTTTTGGCTTTTTTGGCGTTCAGATAGCCTACGCGCTACAGAGTGCCAACATCTCGCGAATTTTTGCAACCCTGGGCGCCGACCCGCATAGTCTCTCCTACTTCTGGCTCCTGCCACCGCTAGCCGGTCTCGTCATTCAGCCAATCATCGGTACTCTAAGCGACAAGACCTGGAACCGTTTTGGCCGACGTCTACCCTACCTCATCCTCGGCTCTATAATTGCAATCATCGTAATGTGCCTGTTGCCAAACGCCGGCAGCCTGCATCTCGCCGTGACCGGAGCTTTGATATTTGGCGCTTTTGCGTTGATGTTCCTCGACCTTTCAATTAACATCTCGATGCAGCCGTTTAAGATGCTTGTTGGCGATATGGTCAACGAGAAACAGAAAGGCCTCGCCTACTCGATTCAGTCGTTCCTATGCAACGCCGGCTCGGTTGTAGGTTATGTTGCACCTTATATCTTGACATGGATAGGTATCTCCAACGTTGCCCAAGGCAATCAAGTGCCCGACTCGGTGTCATTCTCATTCTACATAGGTGCCGCAATCCTTTTTATCTGTGTGCTTTACACTTTCTGGAAAGTTAAAGAGATGCCGCCAAAGGAATATGCACTCTATCATGGAATAGAGGGAACCGAAGCCAAGGAGGAAGAAAAAGAGAATTTTATCACTCTACTCAAGAAGGCGCCCAAGGTATTTTGGACCGTTGGACTCGTTCAATTCTTCTGCTGGGCTGCGTTCATGTATATGTGGACCTACGCTACCGGAGCCATCGCCGAGCAAACTTTCGGGTGGGAAAAATCGATGGGCACCGGTATTGAGTCCTATCAGGAAGCGGCCAACTGGACCGGCATTGTGTTTGCCGCCCAGGCTATCGGTTCGGTCGTGTGGGCTGCACTCCTGCCATCGTTTAAAAACCGCAAATTTGCCTACGCCCTTTCGTTGATTATAGGCGCCGCCGGTTTCATCTCGTCAACGATGATAACCAACCACAATTTGTTGCTTGTCTCCTACTTCCTCGTTGGCGCTGCGTGGGCCGCTATGCTCGCTATGCCGTTTACAATCCTGACTAACTCGCTTTCAGGCAAGCATATTGGTGCTTACCTTGGTCTGTTTAACGGCACAATCACCATCCCACAGATTGTTGCTGCGCTGCTTGGCGGATTCCTTCTGAAATCGGTCGCCGGCTCGTTGCAGTCAAACATGATTCTCATTGCCGGCATTCTGCTTGTTGCCGGAGCTATCTCGGTTTTCTTCGTCAAAGAAACCTACGGCGAGCCGTCATAACGCGCTCACCATATATGTTAACAACTCTAAAAGGAGCTGTCGGTTCTGAATATTTTTACTAATTTTGTATTCAGAAATCCGACAGTTCTTTTTGTATCATGACACAAACCAGAAATATCATATATCTTCTCATAACAACTCTATTTTTAGCCTGCTCCGCTCCCGGGCTTGACGCATATAGCGCAACGCGAAAGGCAAAAACAACAAGTGTTTCTAAGAAAAAGAAAACGACCGGTCGCCGTAGAAGTACTAAAAGCAGTAAGAATAGCAAGAGTAGCAAAACACGACGCAGTGGCAATGCCAAGCGCGGCTGGCAACCCTTCGGCTCCTTTGAAACAAAGGCGACGCCCGCTCCGTTCTATCTCCCGACCGACTCGCTTCATTCGCTTACTCGTAAAGCCGGAGAAGGCAACAGCGAGGCGCTGTATCTGCTCGGTTGCGCACATTTTGAAAAAAACATTCCCAACGTCTCCCCCGATTCTGCCGATATCATCGCCGCTCGTTATTGGCAACAAGCAGCCGCTCAGGGACATCCAACGGCAATGGGCAATCTGGCTTATTGTTTCCGCACAGGCCGAGGTGTCGCTGCCGACACTGTCAAGGCAGTTGGTCTATACGTCGGCTCGCTACTTGGAGGCAACCCGCGACTCGAAGCACTTACACGTCGAAATGCCGCGCGCGGAAGCCAACTCGATGCCTTTATTCTGACGCAGGCTATTGAACATGGCCTGGATGCATCCGACAACCGAGACATCGACTACTTCAACGGCATATCTTCCAACTTGGCCACAAATAAAACAAATGTACCTGAAACAATAGAAATTGACGAATATCAACTCGCCTTGGAGCGTTTAAACTCAAAGAAAGAAGCCGACGATGAGGATATCGTCCTATTAACCAACCTATTGCAGAATAATGACAATAGCGATATTATTGACGCTTTCATGAAACTTGTGGATGACGAAAATCCGGGCGCACTGTTGGTTTATGGACTCAATGCGCTTGCCCAAGATGATGTCGACGCCGCATATCAGGCTTTTCGCAATGCCGCTCTTAACGGCTCGGATAAAGCCATCGAAGAACTTGTCGCCATACTGACAAACGAGAAAGACCGCTCGTTTTATGACCCGTTTGAAGCATACCTCTGGCTCGATTTGCTATGTGAAAGCGACATTGAGGCGCTGTCGGCCACGGCCGATGCGCTCGTTGGCGAACCATCGGCAACCGGGTTTATCAAAGCAATGGCAGCCTTAAATTCTGGCAAGTCGCCCGATTTTGCGAGTGCCGCTGAATTGTTTGCACAAAGTGATGTTCACGGTAGCAACATGCTACAAATGATGTGTCATGGCAAAGCATCGGGCGACGCTACGACCGAGAATAAACTCCAGCGCCTTGCCGTCTCCCGAGCACCCGGAGCCGCCGTTGCCTATTTCTATTATGACCCCAAACTCGCCCTTCCCTACCTTCAAGTTGCTGCCGAAAAGGGCGACCTTATGGCTCGAACATATCTCGCAGCGGCGCTCTTTGACCGAAAGAAATACCGCGAGGCTTCTCAAATCTTGAGTGAAATAAAAGAGGGCGCAATACTCAGCCGCCGAGGTGCCGAGATGCTATCTATCTGTGACTCAAAGACTAAATAACGAATTTTTCACAGGCCATGCAAGTGACGATTGAGTGGATTGAACAGAAATTTAACTTGTTCAATAAAGACTACTTTGAGGGTAAACTCCCCGTGCCCGAGTTTAGAGTGTCTAAAAATAAAAGTCGTTTTGGCGCTTTCATCATAGGACATTTGCGCAAGCGCAATATCGGGCCCTCAAAATCTGACATTATTGAAATTAGTGTTTTTATGGATCGCGAGGAGCATGATTTTGAAAACACGTTGATCCACGAGATGATACACATGTATCTTTATCTCAACAACATGCTTGACAAAACGTCACATGGTCCTAACTTTCGCCTCATGATGAAAAAAATCAATAGCCACGGCAAACATGAGGTCAAAATCTCGGTGAAGCAGACTCGGGAGGATTTCTATAATACGCTACAAGAGCGTAAAAACTTCATTATCCTCAGTCGCCTCAAGAACGGCAAGAAAGGAATTACCGTCTGTGCTCAAACTCGCATATTTGACTTTGACAAAGCATTTAAGAAATGGGGAGTAATCGAGAGTTATGAGTGGCGCTTCAGTTATGATATCTTTTTCAGCAAATATCGTCGCATTATGAGGCCGGCCTTTTATGATATCAGTGACGACGATTTTAAAAAGGCGTTTGAAATCTCCTACCAATTTGTAATTGAAGGTGACATAGGTCGCGCCATCATCAACTAACTTGTTCATTGCTATGCGAAATCTGCTCTACATATCTATATTATTGATACTTGCAGGCTGTCACTATTCCACCCCTCAGCATGAGGTTCTTGAGGAAGCTCAGTGTCTGTTGCACGAAGACCCGACCGCCGCGTGGTCCAAACTCAACAGCGTCGATGTATCGGAATTTCAAGATTCCGCAACAATGGCGCGCTGGGCCCTTCTTTATAGCGAGGCTATGGTTGTCAACCATATTACCGCTCCTACTGATACTATCGTCAATATCGCCATTGACTATTACCGCTTTAATAATCAGACGGATGAATATCAAAAAGCATTGCGCTTAAAGGCATTAAATCAATCTACTAATGATACCGATGCACTCGCGACTGCGCTTTACTTGCAGAAAGAAAAGGAATTTTTCCTGTATAAAGAGCGCGTAAAGCGCGAGCAACTGATATTTATCGGTTTGGTAATATTGCTGATTGCCGCCGGTGTCATTGTTTGGATGCGTCAACGATTGAAGTTGCAGACACTTAGAAACGATGCTCTGATGGCCGAGGCTTTTTCATTTAAGAATCAGATTGAAACATCAAAGGGAGATGTAACCCGACTTGAATCAAAACTTCATTCACTCCTTGAAAATCGGTTTGCTCTAATAGACTCTTTATGCCAGACGTATTACGAGACTCAGGGCACCAAAGCAGAGCGAAAAGCAATCATTGATAAGGTCAAGAATGAAATTGAATCTGTTAGAACTGATTCGCTCGCCAAACTGGAGCAAACCGTCAATGATTGCCGGGATAATATCCTTTTGAACGTCAAAAATACTTACCCCGATTTGAAAAAGGAGGACTATCAACTTTTAGTATACCTTGCAAGCGGACTTTCCACTCGCACGATAAGCCTGCTTCTTTGTGAATCCATAGACGTCATCTATAAACGAAAATCCCGACTGAAATCTCGTTTGAAAGAGAAAGTTGCGCCAACTTACCCTGATATCCTCTCGATTTTCTGATTAAATTTATCCCGGTCAGACTTTTTACAATATCATTCATTTATACACTTAATTATCAACATATTACCAACCGATTAGTCAGACTATGAATTTGGCATAAAACACCATTACAGAGTAATTTTGCCTCAAAATTTTAGCAAAAAATTACTCTTATGAAAGCCAAATTACTTTTCATTTTTCTTACCATTGTTTGCTCTCGCGTGGTAAGCCTCGCTCAGAGCAAAGAGTCATCTGACAGCCTCACACATCAACTCCGTGAAGTGATTGTAACGGCAAACGAACCGGCCACTAAACTTGTAGGCACTACTCTGGTATCCACTATCACCGGGTCCAATCTTGCAGACATCGGCAACGCTTTGGACGTTCTTAACCAGCTTCCGATGATACAGGTGCAGGATAACGATGTAACTGTTATCGGCAAAAGCAATATCGAAATTTTTATAGATGGCCGTCCGATGCGTGATAATTTTGAATTGCAACAGCTGTTGTCATCCAATATCAAGAAGATAGAGCTGCTGATGGCCCCCGGAGCAGCATATACAAGCACCACCGGCGCGGTGATAAAAATATCAACCAAACGGAATTTTGTTCAAGGACTGTCAATTACCGACCAATTCCAACTGCAACGTCGTCGCAAGTGGTCAGTTTTAGACTATCTTTCTTTAAGTTACATCACAGGCAGTTGGGAGTTTTTTGCCGACGGGACAATAAACCGTAACAATACTCTGATTAAAGGAACAACCACCAATATCCTTGTCTATCAAGGGAAAGAAACCATTGTCGGAGGCAATCAGAACAATGTCTATCCCGCAACCGTAGGCAGTATTAAGGCAGGTTTTAACTATGCCAAAAATAGTCACTCGTTCGGTGCCTATTACCGCTTTAACCCTGAGCGTGGAGATTTTAGAAACACCGGCTCAGAATGGTTTGACGATAATCATGCAATTCAAGACGAGATTGAAAAACTAATCAAGGCCCACAGCCATCTTGTATCGCTGTATTATGAAAACACGCTTGCCGATAAATTCCTGTTACACTTCGACGGCGATTTCAAAACCTCCGTTCAGAACAACAGTGTTAAAACTTCCTACCCCGATACATCCAATCCCGACGTCAATTCCACTGATAAACGGAACTCAACCTTATGGGCAGGAAAACTATACTTGA
>JAFLTK010000254.1 GCA_022511505.1 Muribaculaceae bacterium | reverse complement strand
CGACGACCGTCAGCGAGCGTGCAATCTGGCGAACACCGCTTTCGCTCATCCCGCGCCAGTTTTGGAACGAGTTACTAATCAGAGTGTAAGGCGGCAGAGTGACAATGGTATTGTCCCAGTTTTGAACCTTGACCGCAATAAGTGACACATCAATAACGATGCCGTTGGCCTGGGTCGACGGTACCACAATCCAGTCGCCAACCCTGAGCATATCATTCTGGGATAACTGTACGCCGGCCACAAAGCCGAGGATGCTGTCCTTGAAAATCAGCATCAACGCCGCCGCAAATGCGCCGAGCCCGGCAAGCAGCGTCGCCGGCGACTTGTCGACCATGACCGACACCACCACAATCGTCGCCACTATCCAGATGACACCCTTGGCCGAGATGAGTATCCCCTTTAGCGGATGTTTCTCGTTATTCTTGTCGTTATATCGGTTCCAGATGAAATCAAAGATGGCGCAAATGGCAAGCACCGTCATTATTATGGAATATATGACCAGCGCGCGCTCTGAAATCGAGAGCCAGCGCGACTTTGTCTCAAAAGCGATTGGCAGACAGGCGAGGATGACCAGCGGCGGGATGATTTGCGACGTGCGCTCGAGCACCTTGTGGTTAAGTAACTCCCGGCCCACCTGACCGTGGCGAATGGCCACATATTTCCGGGCTATGAACAGCAGAATGTGTCTCAACGCCCAGCCGAGACACACAGCAACCGCCACTATCACAACGATATAAGAAATCTGCTCGACGGCCGGCGTGCGGTCAAGCCCGAGGGTCGTCAGCAGTCGGTTAATGTTATCCACAAGCCATGTGGCAAAACGCGAAGCCGGTACCAATAAAAGTTCCATAGTCAAAACGCTTTAACAGTAAAGAACCGGGACCTCCCACCTTGGACGCCCCTTTCTCTCAAAACACCCGGCTCCCCCCCGTAGTTCACCCCTTAAATGGGGGAAATTTTGGGGAAAATGACGATTTTTGGATTAAATTTGGTTCTATTTGAAAAATTTTATTTATATTTGGCAATTCTAATTTTAAGAAGACTGAAAGTAACATTAAATCAATCAAGATATTTGATGCTTGATGATACCTTAAAAACCCTTTTTAAACACAAATTTTGTTATGGAACCGCGTGACCTGTCGCTGAATCCCGAAGAAAAAGGAGCCGGCGAAGAGACTCTGAAAGTGGCTGAAACCGTGGAGGTTAATGCTCCCGAGGCCGCAGAAATGGAACAGAAAGTAGAAACAAGCGTTGAGGCTGTTGCTGAAACCGCCGTCGACGCTGAGGCTGTCGCCGCTACCCCGGCCGAGGCCGCCCCGGCAACCAAGGAGGATGTCCTTGCCGCCGCCCGTGCCCTTGCCGAGAAAGACGCCGCCGAGATTACTAATGACGACATGTCGCGCCTCAAACAACAATATTATGCTCTCCACAACGAGGAGCTCCGCGTTGCCCGCGAGGCGTTTGTGGCCGCCGGCGGTGTGGCCGAAGAGTTTGCTCCCGTCCCTGACCCCACTGAGGAACAACTCAAGGACTTGCTGACCGCCATCAAGGAGAAAAAGGCCGCCTATCGTGCCGCTCTCGAGGAGAAACAGCAACAGAACCTTGCACGCAAGGAGGCTATCATCGCCAAAATCAAGGCAATGGGCGAGGATACCGACAATGTTCACCGCCATTTCCAGGAGGTTAAAGAACTTCAGGCCGAGTTCAAGGCTATCGGTGAGGTCGATGATGCCCACACCGCTCCTATCTGGAAGCAGTTCAACGATGCCGTTGAGTTCTACTATGATCAGCACAAAATCAACAAGGAACTTCGCGACTATGACTTCAAGAAGAACCTGGCCGAGAAGGAGTTGCTCTGTGACCAAGCCGAGAAACTCGCCGACGAGGAGGATGTCATCACGGCGTTCAAGCGCTTGCAGGAGCTCCACGACAAATGGCGCCTGATTGGTCCGGTAGCCAAGGATATTCGTGAGGCTCTTTGGATGCGTTTCAAGGACGCTTCGACCATTATCAACAAGAAATATCAGACCTACTTTGAGGAGCGCAAGGCTCGCGAGCGCGCCAACGAGGAGGCAAAGATTGCCATCTGTGAGCGCGTCGAGGCTTTGGATTTCAGCAACTTGAACAGTTATGCCTCGTGGGACGCCATGACCGAGACCATCCTTGAGGCTCAGAAAGAATGGCGCACGATTGGCTATGCTTCAAAGAAACTAAACAACCAATTGTTTGCCCGTTTCCGCGCCGTCTGTGACAAGTTCTTCACCTCCAAGGTCGACTTCTTCAAGCAGATGAAGGACACTCAGGCCGAGAATCTTGCCCGCAAGACAGCGCTCTGTGAACGTGCCGAGGCCCTCAAGGACAGCACCGAGTGGCGCAAGGCTACCGACGAACTCGTCGCCCTCCAGAAGGAGTGGAAAACCATCGGCGCCGTTGCCAAGAAGCAGAGCGATGCCATCTGGCGCCGTTTCCTCGCCGCCTGTGACCACTTCTTTGAGCAGAAAAAGAAAGCAACCGGCGGTCGCCGCAGTGCCGAGCAGGAAAACCTGAAGCAGAAACTCGAAATCATCGAGACTCTCAAAAATATACCCGACGGCACTCCTACCGACGAGGCCGCCGCGACGTTGCGCGACGCACAGAGCCGCTGGCAACAGATTGGCCACGTACCTTTCCACGAGAAAGACCGCGTCTATGAAGGATATCGCGAGGCCGTTGCTGCCGTTACCGACAAGTTTGACTTGCGTCGCAACCGCGCCCGCATGGCCTCGTTCAAGGATAGCGTCGAGCGCATGGCCGAGGGCGACGATAATAAACTTTACCGCGAGCGCGACAAACTCGTGCGCGCCTACGAGCAGCGCAAGGCCGAACTCGTTACCTATCAAAACAACCTGTCGTTCTTCAACTCTCGCTCTAAGAGCGGCGACTCGCTCGTTAAGGAGATGGAAAGAAAGATGGAACACCTCAAGGAGGAAATCGAAACCCTCCGCAAGAAGATTGAATTGGTCGACGCCAAACTCTAATATACTTTAACCACCACTCCCCCCTTGCGCGGGAGTGGTAGGTTAAAAGTTTATGGTTTATAGTTCATAGTCAGTAGCAAAAAGGCGTAAAAATCAACCGCTTACAGCCAATTGCTATGGACGGATTGCCGGGTGCAAAGTCCACGGAATAAGAAGCATCAGGTACCGTAAAAATTAAACTATAAACTGCAGCTATAACTCGCGGGAGTCGAATTGTCACTCGCGAGAGTCGAGTTAAGTGATGTTCCTCCAAAACGTTTCTCTCCCGTTACTCTTACGTTCCATCTATGTTCCGAACACTCAGTAAAGGCAGGTTTGGTAAATATCTTCAGAATCTGATGACGGTCAGTGACTTTATTGTCCTGAACATCGTCTTTTTTGTCATGCAAGCGCTTTCGCCCGATTTTATCACCGGCCGTCATCGCTTGATTTGGCTCCTTGTCAACATAGCGTTTCTGCCGGCCATCTATTGGCTTGGCGGCATCCATCGTGCGCGAGCGATTCCTATGCATCATGTGATGTTCAACTCGCTACGGGTCATTGGGTTGCACGCGCTGTTTTTCTGCTCGTTGCTCTATTTCCTTGAGATTGAGTCGATACAGTGGCGGTCGATGTTACTGTTTTATGCGGTTTTGTTTGTTGTGTTCCCCGTGTGGTGGAGCGGTAGCCGCATGATGGTCAAGCAGTTGCGTCGGCGAGGGTATAACTTCTGTCGCGTAGTCATCGTCGGCACCGGCACGACCGCCATGCGACTTTATGAGCAGATGAACATCGACCTTGGCTTCGGTTATCGTGTCATCGGCTTTTTTGATGACAACATGCCGCCCAATTTCCCTTATCGCCATCTCTACCGCGGATCGCTTGACAAACTCAACGACTATATAAAGGAAAACCGCGTCGATGAGGTCTTCTACACCCTGAGCGGCAACGACGAGGACGCGCTGACCCTGACGCTCCATGCCGCCGATGCCAACGTGGCCAAGTTCTACTATGTGCCCCAAATCAGCCGCTACCTGTCGCGCGGCTTGAACTTGCGGTCGGTAGGGTCGGTGCCGATTCTATCGGTTCGCGAGACACCGCTGACCGGTGTGGTCAACTCGGTGATGAAGCGCGTCTTTGACATAACGTTTTCGACCGTGGTGCTCATTTTCTCGCCCATCGTGTTCATCCCCGTGGCGATTGCCATCAAGATGTCATCGCCGGGCCCGGTGTTCTTCAAGCAAAAAAGAACGGGCTATAAGGGGTGTGAATTTACATGTCTGAAATTCAGGACAATGCGCCTAAATGCCGATGACAACACTAAGCAAACCGAGCGCAACGACCCGCGCAAGACCCGCGTCGGCGAGTTCCTGCGCAAGACCAGCATCGACGAGTTGCCACAGTTTATAAATGTGTTGCTCGGCGACATGTCGGTCGTCGGTCCCCGTCCCCACATGCTTCGCGACACGCTCGACTACTCGGCGCTTATCGACCGCTACATGGTGCGCCACGTCATTCGCCCCGGCATCACCGGATGGGCGCAAGTCAACGGCTTCCGAGGCGCTACCGACGAACTGTGGAAAATGGAGAAGCGAGTCGAGTATGACGTGTGGTACAGCGAAAATTGGAGCCTCATGCTCGACATTAAAATCATTATCCGCACGGTTATCAACGCCTTCAAGGGCGAGAAAAACGCTTTTTAATTTAAGTTAATATTGTTGTTAACTACTCCCATTACTCCCACCTCTCCCGCTACTCCCATCAACAACACCAACAATATTCATGTCAAAAAAAACTTTACAAAGAAACCTGCGCTGGTGTCGACGCTATCTGTCGCTACCGCTTGTCATAGTTCTGGGATTGATTGTCTATGTGACCGTTTTCAATAAAAATTCGTTTATTGACCTCCATCACCATAAGCAACAAATCAAGGAACTCAAAGCCCAGATTAAAGAGAACCGCGACACCTTTGAATATTATGACAAACTGAATCGCCGTCTGGACACTGACCCGGTAACGATGGAGCGCATCGTGCGCGAGCAGTATCACATGCAGCGCGCCGGCGAGGATGTCTATATTTTTGAGTAACAACTATTTATATGAGTAATAATAATCACGGTAAACCGTCAAGCAGAGCAATCGTCGCGGCAACCGCCCTCAATATCGGGCTGCTGCTGATAGTCGTGGCAACGTTGATGCCGCTGATGAGGGTCGACGTAGCCGTGTCCCGCTGGGTCTATGTCATTGGCACGGCGCTGTCAATCATTGGCCGCTTTGCCGCTCCCGCTCCGTCGGGTGATATCCCCATGCGTGCCCGTCGCCTCCTACGCCTTGAAAATTGGAGCACAATTATCTTTGCCGTCGCCGCTTTCTTCATGTTCTATCCCCGTGCCGGCGCTACCGACTGGCTCGCCTTTACCATTGCCGGCGGTTTTATCCAGGCCTACACGTCGCTCATGTTGCCGAGCGCGCTCAAAAAGCGCGACAAAGCCCCCAATGAGCCTACTGCCGAAAAAAACAAGCAAAAAAAGAAGCGAAATTAACGAGGATTTACTAATTTTGCGCTTGAAATGGCATATTTTCTGACAATTGACCAAGGAAACAGTGTCGCCAAGTTGGCATTGTGGGACGATGACCAGCCGATTGCCCACACTTGTCTGGCGCCTTTGACTGCGACCGGGGTTGCCAATTTTGTGGGCGACCGCCGTTTGCAGGCTGCGCTCTATTGTAGTGTGGCAACCGATGTCCCTGCAATTGTTGATGAACTTAACGCGCTGAGTCACAACGTGACACGACTGACGGCCCAAATGCCGTTGCCTCTAAAAATCGGCTATCGCTCGCCGTGTAGCCTCGGTGCCGACCGCGTTGCCGCCGCTGTTGGCGCAATGGCCGTTTGCCCCGGCGAGCAATCGCTTGTGGTCGATATCGGAACCGCCGTCACCTACGACGTTGTAACCGCCGACGGCACTTTCATTGGCGGTAACATCGCTCCCGGCCTGAAAATGCGACTCGACTCGCTCAATCGCTACACCGCCCGCTTGCCGTTGCTCAACCTGCCCGATCATATCGACTCCTCTGAGCCGATGCTTGGAACCGACACCGCCTCGGCGATGATTCGCGGCGCGCTCCACGGCATCGCCGGTGCCATTTCCTATTACCTCAGCCGTCTCGATGCCGGCACACGCGTCATCCTGACCGGCGGCGACGCCCGCTTCATTGCCCCTCTCTGCAATTTTGACCTCCGCGTCGAGGAACACCTCGTTGACATAGGTCTTAACCGAATACTCCTTTACAATGAAAATAGATAAAATACTTTCTTCAATAGTTCTCGCGGTCGTGGCGATGGTTGCATTCCAGCCTGCCGCGGCTCAAGACATCCGCAGCCCCTACAGCAAATTTGGCTACGGCTTGCTTAACGACAACGCCACGTCGGCCCAGCGACAGATGGGCGGCGTTGGTTATGCGATGCAGCCGGGCCGTCAGACCAACGTGATGAATCCCGCCTCATACGCCGCTATAGACACGTTGACATTCCTCTTTGACATGGGGCTCGACATGACTTTCATCAACTACAAGGAGCAGACGGCCGACGGTCTCAACAAGTTCAACGACAAGGGCGGCGGTCTCGACTATATCACGATGCAGTTCCCTATCGGCAGCCACTTTGGCATGTCGCTCGGGTTGTTGCCCTATTCAAGCGTCGGATACTCGTTTGGCTCCTCGATTGAAAACGGAAGTTCCTCATACGAAGGCACCGGCAACCTGAGCCAAATCAACCTTGGCCTCAGCGGGCGCATCTGGCGCGGTTTGATGGTCGGCGCCAACGTCAGTTACCTCTTTGGCACGCTCTACCATGACGCATACGCCTACACCGGCGCCTCTACTTCGCTTTTTGAGCACGTGATGCAGGTGCGCGACTACCATCTGCAATTCGGCCTACAGTATTCCCAGATAATCGCTCGCCGTCACCGTGTTACCGTTGGCGGTGTCTACACTCCCGCCAAGGGCCTGCTCGGTCACACTTGGGTGCAGGAATACGCCGACATTTCAAACTCAAGCGTCGCCCCCGACACACTCGACTACCGCTCGCTCAAAGGCAACTACAGCCTGCCCGAGACCTGGGGCGCCGGCCTCAGTTATGAGTATGAGGGACGCATCTTTGGCGAGGTCGACTTCACCTATCAGCCATGGAGCAAAGCCAAGTTCCTCAACAGCGAGTTCCTCGGCGAGACCCGCTTTGCCGACCGTTACCGCCTTGGCGTGGGCTTCAGTTTCTCGCCGCGCTACCGTGGCCGCTACATCGACCGCGTCGCCTGGCGTGTAGGTGCCTACTATAACCGCGACTACATCATGGCCGGCGACAACAACGTTCGTGACTATGGCGTCACATGCGGTGTCGGGCTCCCGGCCCCGTCGGGCAAAACGATTATCAACGTCGGTTTTGAGTATATCAACCGCCGGGCTACACCCGTGCCGTTGCTCAAGGAAAACTATTTCAACATCACCCTCGGCATCAACTTTAACCAGACGTGGTTCTTCCAGAACAAGATACAGTGACGCCCCAACGGCCGCGCGGCCATTCTTGCATGCGCGTCCTTGCCGTCGCGATGGTGCTGTTGCTGATAGGCGGCATGATGCCGTCGTGTAGCGAGGAGCACAAGGAGGTTATTGACGGCGACGTCGACTATGAGGTCACCCCTACGATGACCACCACCCGTGTGGAGACGCTTATCTCTGACTCGGGCATCATCCGCTATCGCATCACCTCCCCCGTGTGGTACATGTTTGAAGAAGCACAAAAGCCCCGCTGGACATTCCCCGAGGGATTGACGCTCGAGCGCTATGACAACTATTTCAAGAAAGACGGCACAATCACCTGTGACTCGGCGACCTACCTTAAACAGCAAGGTCTTTGGCGACTCGACGGAAACGTTCGCGTCACCAACCCCGTCGGCGAGAAGTTCCTGACCAATCAGTTGTTTTGGAACGAGAAATCCCATCGCGTCTATTCCGACAGTTTCATCCACATCGAGCGCGCCGACCGCGTTCTCGAGGGTTTTGGCTTTAACTCCAACGACCGTATGACAGAGTATGTCATCCGCAACGTGTCGGGCATCTTCCCCGTCGAGAGTTTCCGTGCCGGCGATGCCACTCCCGATGATAATCCTCCCGGCGATGACCTTGAAGACAGCAACTAATACTTATCAAAATGACACTTCTGACCTGCTTAATCATAACCCTCACATCCCTGATACTTTCGGGTATCTTCTCAGGCACCGAGATTGCCTATATTTCGGGCGACCGCGTCAGGATAGAACTCGACGTAAAGCAGGGGGGCATCATAGGCCGCATCCTGAATCGCTTCTACAGCCACCGCGAACTGTTTATCTCTACCATCCTCGTGGGAAATAATATCGTCTTGGTCGTCTACTCGATGGCGGCAGCGATATTGCTTGAGCCCTACATTAAGCAGATATATGACAACGAGGCGTTTGTGCTTGTCATGCAGACGATTATCTCAACCGGCATCATCCTCATTGCCGGCGAGTTTATACCCAAGACCGTGTTCCGCATCAACCCCAACACGTCGATGCGCCTCGTCTCGCCACTCATCTTCCTGTTCTATCTCGTTCTCTATCCCATCGCCGCCTTTACGTCATGGCTGTCCAAAATGCTGATGCGTCTTTGCGGCATCTCCACCTCATCTGACCCCTTGACCGGTCTGCTCTCAATCGAGCAACTCAACAACTATATCGAGCGCACTATCGAGCAACACGGCGACAACAAAACCGGCGCTCCGGCCGAGGTTGAACACGAGGTCAAGATGTTTCACAACGCCCTCGACTTCTCTTCACGCCAATTGCGCGACTGCATGATACCGCGCAACGAGTTGATTGCCACCGATATAAACACCGTCACTCGCGCCCATCTATCAGAACTTTTCACTCGCTCGGGTCGCTCCAAAATCATCCTGTTTGACAACGATATTGACAATATCGTCGGCTATATACATGTCAGCGAACTATTTGACCCCTCCATCGACTGGAAAACACGCGTCAAGCCCGTTATCTTCGCGCCCGAGACGTTGCTGGCCAACAAGATGATGCGCCGCTTGATGACCGAGAAGCGCTCGCTGGCCGTGGTCATCGACGAGTTTGGCGGAACCGCCGGCATCGTCACCCTCGAAGACCTTGTTGAAGAAATCTTCGGCGACATCCGCGACGAGCACGACAAGCCCGAGCTTGCCGCCGTCGAGGTCGAGCCCGGTGTGTTTGAGATAAGTGGCCGAACAGAGGTGCGCACTCTCCGCGACGAGTATCAAATCGACATCCCCGAGGACGACGAATATCAAACCCTCGCCGGATACATTCTTTACCGCACCGGCTCCCTGCCTCAGCGCGACGCCACGTTCACCATCGACAACTTGACGTTCACCATCTTGTCCCGCACCGCTTCCCGCCTCGAGCTCATCCGTCTCGACACCAACCGCCACTCCCCCGCCGAGTAAACCTTCCGCTTTTTTAAACACTTCTTTTTACAGAAATTCCGGTATCTTTCCCGATATGAAAAAGGTATATAAATCAAAAGTTGCGCGGTGGTACGTCGGGTTATTCATTGTCATGATATTGGGGTTGCTTGTATCGATATATTTGTGCTTCACTTCTACATGGATTCTATTGATAAATGCTGTGTTCATGGCGATATGCGTGGCGATGATGTTTGACATGCTTTTGCACACCGATTACACCATCGACGGCGACACGCTCCACATCCGTTGCGGTATCCTTTGCCGCATGGCCATCCCCGTCGCCAAAATCACCGAGATAACCCACCGTTCGTCGATACTCTCTTCGCCGGCACTGTCGGGCAAGCGCATCAGCCTCAGATACGGCAGGCGAAACCGGGTCTACATATCGCCGGCCGCCCAAGACGATTTCATCGCTTCCCTCATCTCCCTCAATCCCTCCATCCACGTCACCTAACCGGCCAATCATCCAATCCCGCGATTTTTGTCCCCGGCATTAGTTCAAAGGGTAAAGGCGGCGGTTTTTTAAATTTTTATTGGATGGGGATGGAAAATTTATAGAAAGGTTGGCGCGGAATGAAACTTTTTATTAAATTTGCGGTGTATTATGGGTCGCGACGCAGGTGTCGTTGCTCTAAAACTTTAAATCTGAAAAATGAAAGAACAATTGGAAAGCGTCTTCAAGGCTCGATTTACTGAGACACCGCGCGTTTATAGCGCGGCGGGGCGCATTAACCTGATTGGCGAACACACTGATTATAACGATGGTTATGTGTTTCCAGGGGCGATTGATAAGGTCATCATAGCGGCTATTGCGCCCAACGGGACCGACCGCGTGAACGTCGTTGCTGCCGACCTCAATGAGGAGACTTCATTTGGTCTCAACGAGGAGGACGCCCCGGCCGAGCAGTGGGCACGGTATATCTTTGGCGTAGCCCGCGAAATTATCAAACGCGGCGGCAAGGTTGGCGGTTTTGATGCTGTTTTTGGCGGAAATGTGCCTTTAGGAGCCGGACTGTCGTCATCGGCTGCCTTGGAGAGTTGCTTTGCGTTTGCTCTCAACGATATTTTCAACGATAACGCTATCGACAAGTTTGAACTGGCCCGCATCGGCCAGTCGACCGAGCATAACTATTGTGGTGTCAACTGTGGCATCATGGACCAGTTTGCATCGATTTTTGGCAAAGAGGGGCAACTCGTGCGCCTCGACTGCCGCTCGATGGAACATGAGTACTACCCCTTTAAGCCCGAGGGTTACAGTCTGGTGCTGATTGACTCGCGAGTGAAACATGAGTTGAAGGATTCGCCTTACAACCGCCGCCGCGAGTCGTGTGAACGCGTGGCTGCCGCGCTTGGCATGAAAACCCTGCGTGATGCCACGATGGAGGGCCTCGAGGCTGTCAAGGACCGCATCAGCGATGAGGACTATCACCGCGCCCGCTTTGTCATTGGCGAGAAAGAACGTGTGCTTGCCGTCTGTGACGCTCTCAAGCGCGGTGACTATGAAACCGTTGGCGAGATGATGTACAAGACCCACGAGGGATTGAGCGGCGACTATGCGGTAAGTTGCGAAGAACTCGACTTCCTCAACGACATAGCTCGCAAAACCGGTGTCACCGGCTCGCGCATCATGGGCGGCGGTTTTGGAGGTTGCACCATCAATCTTGTCAAAGACGAATTGGTCGACAACTTTGTTAACACAGCCCGCAACGAGTTTGAGGCCCGCTATGGCCACGCTCCAGTGGTCTATGACGTCGTCATCAGCGAGGGCGCACGCCGTCTGGAATAACAACTGTTTTTATTGTTGTTATTGTTTTTAATGTTTTTATTGATTCACGAACAACATTAACAACATCAACAACATCAACAACATTAACAACAACATCAACAACATTAACAACATTAACAACAACAATATATGTATCTACTTGGATATGACATAGGAAGTTCATCGGTCAAGGCCGCTCTGGTCAACGCACAGACACAGGAGATTGTAGCAACCGATTTCTTCCCCCACAGCGAAGCCCCCATCAAGTCGCTCCAACACGGTTGGGCCGAACAGCGCCCCGAGGACTGGTGGAGTTACCTCAAGGAGGTTACAAAATCAATTCTGACCACCGGCAATGTCAACCCTGCCGACATCAAGGCCATCGGTATCTCCTACCAGATGCACGGCCTGGTGGCTATCGACCGCTATGGCAACGTGTTGCGCGACGCCATCATCTGGTGTGACTCGCGTGGTGTACCCTACGGCGAGCGCGCCTTTGCCGACCTTGGCGCCGAGAAAACGCTCAGCCACCTGCTAAATTCGCCCGGAAACTTCACCGCCGCTAAACTGGCGTGGGTAAAGGAAAACGAGCCCGAACTTTTTGAGAAAATCTACAAAATCATGCTCCCAGGCGACTATATCGCCTATCGCCTGACGGGCGAGATTGTCACCAACCCCGAAGGTCTCTCTGAATACATGCTTTGGGACTTCAAGGAAAACGCTCCCGCACGCATGCTGATGGACTACTATGGCTACAATGCCGATATCTTCCCGCGTGTTGTCCCGACGTTCAGCGAGCAGGGTCGCGTCACTGCCGCTGCAGCCGCTGAACTTGGCCTCGTTCCCGGCATCCCGGTGACCTACCGCGCTGGCGACCAGCCAAACAACGCGCTGTCGCTCAACGTGATGAACCCCGGCGAAATTGCCTCGACCGCCGGAACCAGCGGCGTTGTCTATGGCATCAACGACAAGGTCGACTATGACCCGCGCTCACGCGTCAACAATTTTGCCCACGTCAACCACACCGAGACCGATACTCGCATCGGCGTGATGGCTTGTATCAACGGTACCGGCATCCTCAACTCGTGGATTAAGCGCAACGTCGCTCCCGAGGGTATCAGTTATAGCGAAATGAACGACATGGCGGCCAAGGCCCCGGTGGGAAGCGCCGGCGTCACCATCCTTCCCTTTGGCAACGGCGCCGAGCGTCTGCTTGAAAACCGCCAGCCGGGATGTGTCATCGACGGTATCAACTTCAACCTCCACAACCGCTGCCACATCATCCGCGCCGCTCAGGAAGGCATAGTGTTCTCGTTCATGTATGGTATCGAAATCATGGAGTCGATTGGCCTCAAAGTGGGTCGCATCCATGCCGGACACGCCAACATGTTCCTCAGCCCCATCTTCCGCGACACGCTTGCAAGTGTCTCGGGCGCAACGATTTCGCTCTTTGAAACCGATGGAGCAGTTGGCGCCGCAAAGGGCGCGGGTATCGGCGCGGGTATCTACAAGGACAACAACGAGGCTTTTGCCGGCCTGAAGTTGATTGAGGAAATTGCTCCCGCCGCCGACCGCACTCCCTACCTCGAGGCCTACGCGCGCTGGAAAGAGTTGCTCGGACGCTATGTCAAGGAATAGATATTAGATATTTAATCATTTGATAAATAAATAAATAGATAATTAGAAACAATAAATTATATTCAAAATAAACCACAAATTATGGCACAGAAAGAATACTTTCCCGGTATAGGGAAAATCAAGTTTGAGGGTAAGGAAAGCCGCAATCCCCTTGCCTACCGTTACTATGATGCTGAGAAAGTTGTCCTCGGCAAGAAGATGAAAGACTGGTTTAAGTTTGCCATGGCATGGTGGCACACTCTCTGCGCTGAGGGCGCTGACCAGTTTGGCGGTGGCACCAAGTCATTCCCCTGGAATAGCGCAACCGACCCCGTTCAGGCTGCCAAGGACAAGGCCGATGCCGGCTTTGAATTCATGCAGAAGATGGGCATCGAGTATTTCTGCTTCCACGATGTAGACCTTGTCAGCGAGGGTTCTTCGGTCGAGGAATATGAAAGCAATCTCAAGGAAGTTGTTGCTTATATCAAGGAGAAGATGGCCCAGACCGGCATCAAGAACCTTTGGGGCACTGCCAACGTGTTTGGCAACGCTCGCTATATGAATGGCGCCGCCACCAACCCCGATTTTGACGTCGTTGCCCGCGCTGCCGTTCAAATCAAGAACGCCATCGACGCTACCATCGAACTCGGCGGTCAGAACTACGTGTTCTGGGGTGGCCGTGAGGGTTATATGAGCATCCTCAACACCGACCAAAAGCGCG